>CAYLYM010000023.1:0-29518 GCA_964387645.1 uncultured Calditrichaceae bacterium
TGAACCATCACAAGTAGAACAATTAAGTTTTTTAACTTAAAATCTTGGACAGCAATGAAATTAAATAAATTTTTCAAATTCTAAAAACTAATTATTAATTGAGAACAAAATTTAGGTTAATCAAATAAAAAATTAAATTTTAATTTTTTTATCTTTTATTATTCTTTATATATTATAGAATTAAATAAATACTTATGTAATTTTGAATAATAATTGTTAACGATATTATAAAATAATAAAAAATATTGTAATAGTATTGAACAAAAAACATCCTGGAGATAAAAAATGAAAAGAAGAAAATTTCTTAAGTACTCAGTTTTAAGTAGTGCTGTTACCATTTTTTTGCCAGGAGAATTCAAATTATTCGCAAAATCATCTTCTTCCCCTGCGGCTGTATGGGTAGAAGGTGGAGAACCCGCCCAATTAATTCACTCTGCTTTAGAAGCTTATGGTGGAATGACCAGATTTATTTCAAAAGGTGATATTGTTGTGGTTAAGCCCAATATCGGATGGGATAGAGCGCCACAATTTGCTGCAGATACAAATCCAGAACTGGTTACGGAAGTAATTAAAGCGTGTTATGAAGCTGGAGCTAAAAAGGTAAAAGTGTTCGACCGCACATGTAACAATCCGAGGCGTTGTTATAGAAATAGTCAAATTGAAAAAGCTGCTAAATCAGCGGGAGCTGAAGTCTTTCATGTTCGAGAACACAAATTCAAAAAAATTTCTCTGCCAGAGGGAGAACTGTTAAAAGAATGGGCTATTTACCAGGATTATTTGGAGGCGGATAAAGTTATCAATATTCCTATAGCAAAGCACCATTCTCTTGCCAGGGTAACATTGGGACTGAAAAATTTGATGGGGGTTATGGGAGGTGAACGCGGCCAAATCCATAATCACTTTGAAAAGAAATTAATTGATATCACCTCTCACATTTTACCTACTCTAACAATTATCGATGCTTATCGAATATTGGTAAGGAATGGTCCAGTTGGTGGTAATCTGAATGATGTGAAACTCACCAAGACCCTTATTATGAGTCCATGTACTGTTACAGCTGATTTTCTTGCGCTAAAACTTTTTGGTCACAAACTTGAGGAAATTGGTTATTTAAAAAATGCTTATGAACGCAAAATGAATAAGTATAATCCAGATCAACTCGATTTAAAAATAATTAAATTAGCATAACTATGGTAAGGACACGCAGATTCGTTCAGATTGTGTTTTTGTTCTTTTTTGTTTTTTTATTTTTACGTGCTCGCTATCCGTATGAAGTAAAATTACCCAGTGATATTTTCCTGCGATTTTCTCCGCTGGCTCCGCTTTTTTATTTTATTGATACTTTACATCTACCATTATTTTTTTGGCCTGCTTTAGTTATCTTACTTCTTACTCCATTTCTGGGGCGTTTTTTTTGTGGATGGATTTGCCCACTTGGAACGACTATAGATGTGAGCAGTAAGATTTTAAAATCCCCTTCCAATCGGGTCTCTAAAAAATGGGCTAAATTACGATGGATTAAGTTCGGTGTGTTGTCTGCCGCGCTGATAGGAGCAATTTTTTCTTTGAATATCTGGGGATATTTTGATCCATTGGCAACCTTTACCCGAATGGTAACGGTTATATTTTACCCATTTTTTACTTTTGTTATGGAGAAAATTTTGGTCTTAGGGGGTAAAATACCTTTATTAGAATCCTTTGTATATTCTATTTATGATTGGTATAAAACAGTAGTAATGCCAGAAAATCAACCAATATTAATGGGCACCTTTGGGATAATTTTGCTCATTTTGTTCATCCTGGGGATGGAAAAAATTTCTCGCCGATTTTGGTGCAGAAATATTTGTCCTGCAGGAGCTTTATTGGGTTTGTTATCGCAATTCCGTTTTTATGAACGTATTGTCGCAAATAGTTGTCCTGGTTGTAAAAAGTGTTTTGTAGAATGCAAAATGAACGCTATTCCGGAAGATAATATTCCGGAAACGAATAAAATTGAATGTATACAATGCTTCAATTGTGGGGAAAAATGTCCTCCTAAAGCTAAGTCCATTACTTACCGATTTAAATGGAAGCCTTATCATAGCCAACCAGACTTTGCTCGTCGGCAATTTATCGGTTCAATAGCCGCTGGTGTTGCAACTTATGGAATATTTGGGTTTGCTTCACCCAATAAAAAAGAAAGCAGCAATATGATCCGACCACCCGGTGCCTTGCCAGAAGATGAGTTCCTGGATCGTTGTATACGGTGCCTGGAGTGTGTTCGCATTTGTGAATCAAATGGTGGTTGTTTGCAACCATCGGGATTCGATCATAGTCTGTTAGACTTGTGGACTCCCGTTGCAAAGATGCGGGAAGGATACTGTGAGTATAATTGTAATTTGTGTGGTCAAGTCTGTCCGACAGATGCTATTCTTCCCCTACCACTCGAAGTGAAACAAAAAACTCCTATAGGATTAGCTCATTTTGATAAAAATCTGTGTATTCCCTATTCCCGGAATGAAGATTGTATTGTTTGTGAGGAACATTGTCCCGTTCCTGATAAAGCCATTAAGTTCGATTTGAAAGAAGTTGTATTACCAGATGGCTCAATCCGGAAGGTCAAATTTCCTTATGTAGATATTTCATTATGCGTCGGTTGTGGAATTTGTGAATACAAATGTCCTTTGCCGGGAAAACCTGGCGTTTTTGTAATAAGAGAAAATGAAAAAAGGTTGAAAGAAATTCCTGATCCAAAGGAATTAGGAGGGTCGAGCCAAGAGTAAAAAGGGAAAAGAGATAAGACAAAATACAAAAGAATAAAGAATAAAAAAACTATGCGTAAATAAAATAATGGATCTGATAAAATTTGTTGATCTTTTTCACTCTTCTAATTTTTTAGCTTCATCGATTAGCATGATTGGGATATCATCTTCAACCTGATAGATCAATTTACAACTATAGCAAATCAATTGGCCATTTTTATCATTTGTTTTATCTGGGCGGTATTCCAGATTACCTTTACATTTAGGGCAGACAAGGATATCTAATAGTTGTTTGTCAAGCATATATCTTACCCTCAAATTTATTTTTTCTTATCTTTGTTATTTTTCTCAATCCAATAACCCATTTTAGAAAATTTTTCTACTCTTCTTTTCACCAATTCGGTGGGATCTATTTTTACCAATCGATCAAGTTCTTCTTTAATGGCCTGCTTTAGAATGTTGGCTGCCTTATCATGATCCCAATGTGCGCCGCCAGGTGGTTCTTGAATAATTTTATCAATTATCTTTAATTTTAACAAATCGGGTGCGGTTAATTTCATGGCTTCAGCGGCTAAAGAAGCTTTAGAGTTATCTCGCCAGAGAATAGCAGCACATCCTTCGGGAGATATCACTGAATACCAGCAATTTTCCATCATAAGAATCACATCACCCACGCCAATGCCCAATGCTCCACCTGATGCACCTTCTCCGATTATAGTAATAATAATTGGAACAGGTAAGTGAGACATCTCGAATAAATTCCGGGCGATTGCTTCAGCCTGACCTCTTTCTTCTGCGCCGATGCCCGGATATGCTCCAGGGGTATCGAGAAATGAGAGCACAGGTAGGTTGTATTTGGCGGCCAAGCGCATAATTCGTAGCGCTTTACGGTAACCTTCAGGGTGAGGCATACCAAAATTTCGATAGAGATTTTCTTTAACATCGCGGCCCTTCTGGTGTCCTACCACTGCCACTCGATATTTATCAAACTTACCTATTCCCGCAACCATGGCTGGATCATCTGCAAAATACCGATCGCCATGCAATTCGATAAAATCACTAAACATCCGGTTAATATAGTCTAAGGTATATGGACGATCGGGGTGACGGGCCAACTGAACACGCTGCCAGGGAGTAAGTTTTGAGTACACCTCTTTGCGAAGTGCTTCTGCTTTGCGTGTTAACCGTTTAATATCTTCAGAAAGGTCAATGCCGGTTTCACGACCATATTCTTCCATTTCCATGATTTTCTTCTCTAACTCAACTACAGGTTTTTCAAAATCGAAAACCACTCGAAAATTTTTTTTCAGCATAAATATCCCCTCACTAAAATCGACCAAAAAAACTTTGGATCTTCAGTTTCCAAACCATTGTTGCTGCCTCATACATAATTTTCCGAGACATTTTTGAAAGTCCAACAGTTCGGTCGTAAAAAATAATTGGTATTTCTTTTATCTTAAATCCCCTTTTCCAAACTTTAAAATTCATTTCTATTTGAAATGAATAACCATTGGATTTTACTTGATCTAAAGGAATGGCCTCCAGTACACGGCGACGAAAACACTTATATCCACTTGTGCAGTCATGGATGGGCATTCCCGTAATTAATCGGGTATATTTACTGGCCATAACACTGATGAAAAGTCGAAATAATGGCCAATTAATCACATTAACCCCTGTTAAATAGCGAGAGCCAATCACTAAATCAGCATCTTCCGCTGCTTTAAGAAAATTGGGTATTTCTTTGGGATCATGGGACAAATCAGCATCCATCTCAAATATAAAGTCGTAATCTCTTTCTAGTGCAAAACGAAATCCAGTAATATAAGCCGTGCCCAATCCCATTTTACCTTCTCGCTGTATCAAGTGTATATGGTTATTTTGCCGGGCATACTGGTTTACCAAATTTCCTGTACCATCAGGTGAATTGTCATCAATAACTAAAATTTCCAGACCTTTGATATTCAAGTCTGTGATCTGTTGTAAAACTTTCAATATATTGTCTTTCTCATTGTATGTTGGTATAATTACCAAGATTTTTTTCTGTTTATTTCCCATTCTTCTCCATTTTATATTGCAAATAAATCAATGCATCTTTTATAGAACGAGGGTTATAATTTAATTCATTTTGGGCATATTCAATATCAAGGCCTCCTCGTAATGGGCGAGGGGCGGCTTGTTTAAGTTGATCTGTTGTGATTGGAATAATTAATTCGCTATTAAGGTTAAAGGCTTCGGCAATTTCTCGGGCAAATTCATAGCGGCTTAAATATTTTTTACCCGCCATGTGATATACTCCCATGGCTGAGTTCTCAACCACCAAACGGGTCCCTTTAGCAAGGTCTTCTGCCAGAGTTGGATTATTGTACTGATCTGTTACCACATTTATTTTCTTGTTCGATTTTAAATTCTCGTAAACCCATAAAAAGAAATTTTTCTTTACCTGAATTCCATACCCATAAAGAACACAGGTGCGTATGATAGCATAATCGCTGAATAAACTTTTGATAGTGTTTTCTGATGCTAATTTAGATTTTCCATAATATCCCAGAGGTCTGGCCAGATCGTTTTCGCTATATGGTCCCTTTGTACCATCAAAGATATAATCGGTTGAATAATGAATAAGATGTGCTCCTTGATTACGGGATAATCTTGCTAAATTTTCTACGCCTTTAACGTTTATTCTCCAGCAAAGTTCTTTTTGACGCTCACATTCATCAACAAAAGTGTACGATGCTGCGTTAATTATTACATCAGGTTCAAAATCCAAAATTATTTGTTTGCATGCACCAAAATTAGTAATATCCAGTGTTTTGTAAGTGAAATTTTTCGATTCGGTAAAAGATTTTTTTTCTATACCTGTGGCTAGAACTAAATCTGTCTTGCAGAATTCTTGAGTAAGAGCTTGTCCTAACAGACCGTTTGCACCGGTAATCAATATTTTATGCATGTGGTTTCTCCGGTATTTTTAAACTTTCAATGTAAGATAGCAATTTATCCATTTCCGTAGTACCTTTGATAAGACAATTAGCCCCGGCTGCGCGAGTAGCAAATTCCATTGCTTCATATAAATTCTGAGTTTCTAAATATTTCCAGACGAATCCAGCTCCAAAAACGTCTCCACAACCTGTAGCGTCAACTATTCGATCTAATTTACATGCATTGAAATGTTTTTTCCGGATAACACCATTTTTCAAAAATAAAAGCTGTGAGCCTTTGCTGCCTAAAGTTATAATTAAAACCTGATCGGGATTTAAAAATTTTTCGAAAAATGTAATTTCAGACATTGGCTTCTTGGCAATTATCTCAAATTCCCGTTCATTCATTTGAATGAATCTGGCACCGTGAATCCATTCTAAAATGTTTTTTGGCCTTCTTGGAACACGCTTTCCCAGTTTGTCCAGCCCCATCATTAAAAAATGCACATCCAAAAATATGCGATTATAATGCCTTTCGCTTAGTTTATTAAATGCATTCAGTGAAATATCCCATCCCGTAATCATGTTAACCAGATAAAAATCTGCTTCGAGGAATTTATCGATGTGATGCCATTCTAACGATGGGAAATGAAAGAAAGCCTTTTCGATACGTTCCTCCTCCGTCTGGTATTCTAGCAAAACCTCATGGTTTTTTTGATTTATTTTAACCAACCCTTCGCTGTGAATGTTAGGATATTGTTTTAGGAGGTTGATAAAAGCATCATAAAGATCTTTGCCCAGATAGGAAATTGGATAGATTTGAGCTTTATCTCCAGCTATTTTTGATAAAGCTGCCATGGAGTAATAAATCCCCCCAATACTCTGAATAGAGGATCCCTGGAAAGGGAGAATGATATCTTTATTTATAGTGCCAATAATAACGATTTTCATTTTGGAAGCCTGCATGCATTAGCTTTAAATTTTTTCAATTGATCATGAATTTTAATATCAGATATAGCCAAAATTTGGGCGGCAAAAATTGCAGCATTGCGAACACCAGCCTTTCCAATGGCCATGCTGGCTACAGGAACACCAGCTGGCATTTGTACTATGGAAAATAAAGCATCAAGCCCGCGAAGAGGACCGGCATCTAGTGGAACACCTATGACTGGAAGTGTAGTATATGCAGCAACCACCCCCGGTAGATGTGCTGCTAATCCAGCGCAAGCAATGATGAGGGAATATCCCTGGTTTTTGGCAGAAGAAGCAAATTCTTGCACTTGTTGAGGTCTCCGATGGGCAGACATAACCAAAGTATCATATTTTATCTTAAAATATTCTAAATATGGATAAGCCTCGCTAACAATTTCACGGTCAGATTCGCTCCCCATTATGATTGCAACTTTAGCCATTTTTACCTCCAAATAAATGAATAAATTTTAATGAAAAAATTCTTCAACAAAAACAAAAGAATAAAATTGCATAAAGGACTCTTATCGTTATTTCAAATTTTGAGCAGCTTTTGGTTCATTGGTATCAAAAGTATGTATAATTACATCAAGTTGGTCCAAAAAAGGTTTTTTTCGTTTTCCTATTGCTTGAACGTAAAAGTCTAGAAAATAAATGCGGTTGGTACTGGTATCTACAAAGGTAATATTACGAAATGGACCGCCAATTACATAATGGTCGTTCCGCCATGTTCCTTCCAGACGCAGTGCATTCCAGCGTTTAAATTTTACCGCATAGGCTTTAGTCTCTTCTTCAACAACCACATCCCCTTTATAGATTTGTCTGGCTAATCGATTTCTTTCGTCAATGATCCAACGTGGTGTGAGTTTAAAATCGGGAGAAAGCGTAAGCCAATGGACAAGTATTGAACGGTCGGGATGCAGCCTGCGAATCCAGACATATCCTTCCTCAAAATTTTCATCGGCAATAAAGTAATCGTGTTGTATTCTCATTTTAAAAGGAAAATGTTGAACTATATATTCTTCCAGTTTTTTTTGTTCCTGGTGGGCAAACATTTGTTCTTTTAAGCGAGTGAAGTAAAATTTTCTAAAATCATTGTATAAAACATCACCAAAATCGTAAATCTTTTGAATCATATTATCCCGATTTGTAGCAATCAGAAATAAGACGTATTGTTTAACTGCCCAGGCTTCTGGTTTTGGTACATAAAAATAATTGCCTTTTTTTACTCCTTCAATGATTTCGGGACTAAGTAATTCACGAACATTTTGAGAAACAGGTAAATCTGAATCTAAACGACCTAATATAAAGATGTTCTTCCTATTGCGATACTTTTCAAAATGTCTGAAAGGAACCCACTCAATAATGAATTCACGTTCAACCACCGGAGTTTTATATTGTTTACCAAAAACTGAATTTAAAGCATCCTTATAATAGTTCCAATCCACCGAATCGGCAAAAACGATAATATGATCATCTAATCCAGTTGCATTCCCCATCCATGTACACTGTCCTAAAAAAATTATGATGGAAAAGGTGAGGACTGGAATAAATTTTATGATCTTCATATTTTTTCCTCCGATAAAGTTGGTGTTTGAACACCTTTGTGTTTATAAAAAATAAAAAATAAACCTCCAATCAGACTCATAATTGTAGGTATAGCAATAACCATGAAGGAAAGAGATAAAGCCTGAGAAGGTTGGATCGCCTGTCTTTTTAGTAAAAGCACATATCCAGCATCGCGCACACCTACACCGTTTATAGAGGGTAGCAAGCTAAAAATAAAAATAATGGGAACCAGAAGGAAAAAGTATCCTAAAGAAACATCGAGTGAAAGGCTTTTTGCCAGAACGAAATTCATGAAGATATGCGAAATTTGCGAAAGGAGTGAAAATATGTAACCCCCTAAAAGTATCTTTTTTCGATATCGGAAAAAGTGTAGCGTATCGAAAACTTTTAGGAGCTTGTCTCCGATGTCATAGAAAGTAATTAAGGAAATTATTCCATTCAATCTTCGGTAAAGACGTCGACTCATTACTAAAGCAAAAAAAATGACTATCATGAATCCAAGAAATATGGTATAGTACAGAATTTTTAAACTACGGAAATATCCCAGTACCCAAATGAGCGAAATACTAGCTAAAGAAAGCGTGGCAAATAAACCAAGCACCCTTTCCAATAAAACTGTACCAATACTTCCGGCTTTATCCTTGCAATATCGGCTAAGATAATAAGCCCTGCTTAAATCACCTCCGATACTGGTTGGGAGGAAATTATTAAAAAAAAGACCAATAAAATAAAATATAAAAAGCCGAGAATATTCCACTTTTATTCCATATGTGCTGGTTAACAATTTCCAACGTGCGGTAAGAAATATCAATGAGATAGTGAAAATACCTAGGGCAAGAATAATATGGCTAATCTCGATACCACGTAAGATGATGAGAATTTTTTTTACATCAGCAATGTAAATCAAGTAAGCCAACAATCCAATGCTAATAACAATTCTGACAATGTTTATCAAAACTTTCTTCATAACAAGATGGGAATTACCAGAAACCTTATTTTTCTGTTTCACTTGAATTGGTTAGTAGCTTTTTATATTCCATAAGTTTTTGTTTGGCTGTTTGATCATTGGGATTGAGTGCAATCCAGGCTTCTAAAAATTCTATTGCTTTTTTATAATTTTTTTGCTTTGCATATATATCAATCAACAATCCTTTAGCGCGAAGATTATTGCTATCTTGCTCGAGTATATTTTCGAAAATTCTTTGAGCTTTAACATAGTTTTTTAATCGTAGTAAAACTTCACCAATTAATTCAAGCTCTCTGGGTGAGTAATCTCCGGCGTTTAAATCATCGGGATCAATTAAAGAAGCGTAAATTTGATAAGCATTTGCCCAAGCACGAATTTGGGGATTTGTGTAAGGAATAACATCTGGTGGAATAACTTCATTCATACGCTGCATGACTTCTCTGATTTTTACAGTATCCTGATTAGTAGCATAATAACTGCACAATTGAATAAAGGCTGACCGATAATTTTGCAATAGTGAAATAATATTAGGATTGTAATATACATCTGGATTGTTCAAATTGCGATATTTGTATTTATTCATCAGATTATCGTAAAGTATATCAGGATCTATGGGGCGATTGGGTACAGTAGTAATTTTAAATGTTAAACCATCCATGCGGAGATATTTCTGCAAACCATCTAACATATTATCTCGTGAACAAGTTACAGCAAAATACATGGGTTTTCTAAATTTATTGGTGTGGAGTGTATTCAAAATCATCCAATCCTGCACTCTTAAGAATCGTCCAAAAATTTTGGGACCCAGGCTGAAGACAATTTTAGGATTTTCTGGAATCTCACTCAAATCAATATTTTCAGATTCAACTGCAAGGTCTTTGAGATAGACTTTTCTGGGCACATCAATTTCAATTGTTTTTCTCTTATTCCATTCTATAACCCTAATATTTTTAATTTGGGTGTCAGTGAGCGAAATCGGTACTTTAGGCTCTTTATGTTTGAGCTGATAGATGTACCAATTGGTGTTTAATAAACTTAAATTAGCTACTCGAACATCAGTACGGATATTTTCAACTTCTTGTAGGTACCATAGTGGGAAAGTATCGTTGTCGCCATTGGTATAGAGGATGGCATTAGGTTCGCAAGTGATGAGCATGTTATAAGAATAATCCCAGGCCACATAATTTCCACTACGATCGTGGCTATGATAGTTTTTGGTTAATACCTGAATTGGTGAAATGAAGAACAATAATGCAGCGGCAAAAACCGGAATGACGTTTTTTAATGAGCTTTTTTCAGTAAGTTTTGTAAACCACTCGAGAACAGCTGCTGCGCCAATTCCAATCCAGATCGAATATGCAAAAAATGAGCCTACGTAGCTATAATCCCGTTCACGGGGTTGTGGATCTGGCTGGTTAAGATAAAGAACTATTGCCAGTCCTGTCATAAAAAATAGAACAAATACAGCCAAAGCATACTTCCAGTCTCTGCGAAAATGGTAGTAAGCACCAATGAGTCCAAGTAAAAATGGTATCCCAAAAAATTTACCAACTTTAACATTTCCCATGCGGTTGTTTTCACCTAGAAAATTCCACAAAAAGTACCGTATATACATTTTTTTTATCTGATAATTCCAGAAAAAGTCCCAGGTGCTTTTATATTTTTTTCGGTTAGCAGATTGTGCAAGTGCCTGAGTACGATCGAAAGTGTGTTCACCATATTGTTCACGTTCCAGATAACTAATAAAAGCTTCAATTGTTTCAGGGTTATTTTCATCAATATTAGGATCCAGGTTGGAACGGATGTAAATTGTTAGATAGGTTGAATAGCCCAGGATAATTAAAAGTACAGATGTAATTAGTAAGGCAACTACGTTTCTTTGATTACTTACAGCCCAGGCCAGGAAAAAGACCAGTGCAACTATTACCAGAAGCAATCCGAAAAATCCACCAATGGCGGCGATTTTGGGTATTCCCTGAACTGTCACAGGGTAAACTAACCCTGTGAGTACGAATCCGATGAGAACTAAATAGATAAAAGTTTGCCTGTTTACAGGGAATTTTTTATAGTAAATAATCATAAATACCATCGGCAAGGCCAGAACATTAAGCAAATGTACACCGATTGCTAAGCCAATCAGATACATTATGACAAGTAGGTATCGCTCGTTACCAACCTGATCAGAATGTTCACTCCAATACATGATGAGCCATACCACCAGTGAGGTGAATAGCATTGAAGGTGCATAAACTTCAGCTTCTACAGCATTGAACCAGAAACTAGTGGTGAATGCAAAAGTTAATGAACCGATTAAACCACCAAGATAGGGAAGATATTGCAAGAATCCTTCTTTTGGATATCTTAAGAATTGTCTGATCATAATAACAATAATCAGGTAAAGAAAAGTAACAGTAAAAGCGCTGGACAAAGTGGATATGAAATTAACCCTTTTTGCAATGTCTGCAAATATTGGAAGGAGGGTGAACAATCTTCCAATAATAAGATAAAGCGGTGCGCCTGGTGGGTGAGGCACTGAAAATTTGTATGAGCAAGCGATAAATTCGCCACAATCCCAAAAAGACAAAGTTGGAGCAATAGTTAAAAAATAAACAACGAAGCTGAATAAAAAAACAACAACCACAAAGATACGGTTTAATTTTGAGTTATTCATTCGTTGGTTCACTCCTCTAATTAATTTGGTTCAGCAATTTTTCTTAATAAACCACTTGTTCTTTTTAAATCTGAAAATCTTTTTCTGTTCCGTATAAAATATTCCCATACGATACTACCTGGATAAATATATTTAAATATCTGTTGATCGCCCACTTTTCTTTTTGATTGTACTTCTTTTCTTTTACTTCGCAAAAGAGTGATATGACTACCGAGCCACAAATACGCCTGAACTATAGCCCATGCGTTCGCTGTTTTTCCTTGTACTAATTCATTAAAAAAAGCTATGCTATCCAAAAAAAACCTAACAAACAAAATTCTTAATAAATTAATACCAGAGAGATTTTTAACCAAAAGAAAAATATTGTTACGAAAATTCCAGTACATTTTCCGGGGATGATTAACAGAAAGCGTACCGCCGCCTTTATGGTAAATACGAGAATGACTAATAAATTTAATTTTCCAATTAAGAAGGTGAAAGCGCCAACATAGGTCTATTTCCTCCATGTGGAGAGTAAAATCTTCATCCAGATTTCCGGCTTCTTTTAAGATAGATTTTCTTAAAAAAAGACAGGCTCCACTGGCCCAGAACAAATAGATATCATCGTCATATTGGCCATGGTCTTTTTCTAATGTTTTAAATATTCTACCGCGAAGAAAAGGGTATCCGAATCGATCAATAAATCCCCCTGCTGCGCCAGCATATTCAAATTTGTCGGGATGGTCCATTTCCAGAATTTTAGGTTGGCATGCGCCTAATTGGCTATCGTTCTGAAAAGCCTCAACAACAGGTTCAATAAATCCTGGATCCACAACAACGTCATTATTTATAAGGCATATTATCTCACCTTGCGCATATCGAAAGCCCTCATTATTGCCCTTTGCAAACATGTAATTTTTCGGATTCTGCACAATTTTTACTTCGGGAAAATTTTTGCGAGTGAACTCAATACTATCGTCCGTGGAAGCGTTGTCCACTAAAATGATCTCAATAGGTGAATAAGTGACTTTTATTAGCGATTTAAATAATCCTTCTAAATAATTACGACCATTATAATTGACAGTAATAAGCGAAACCAGAGGATTGCTTGAAGGATTATTTTTTAATGTATAGACCATCTATGAAGTATTCCTGAATTCAAAGAAATTTTAAACACGCATATATATTTATAAAATAAATGGCTCAAATTTCAGTAAATTTTGAAATTAAATCAAGAATAAAAAATTTGACCGAAAAAAGATAATTGCAGATTGGCTTTACTGAAGAAGATATAATTTATGGTTTCTGTTAATATTTATGAATAAATAAAATGGATTAAATGTAAAAGAAAAATCAAATTTTAAATTTGAAAATTGATTCTGATTTGCCCGTGGCGTTAATATTCACTAACTTTTAAAAAAGTTTTGAAGGTAGAGATAATGGTGTCGGAAAAGAGAACCATTGAAGATATTCAAAAGAAGTCCTTAATCGGCTTGACCGTATCGCAAATTACCGAAAGACTGAAATTTTTAGGTGAACCAGCGTTCAGATCCAGACAAATATACAAATGGATTCATCATCATAATGTGGATTCTTTTGACGAAATGACCAACCTACCGAAGTCTTTAAGAAATGTACTGGCAGATAAGTTTATTCTGAAGACTTTTAAGCTCGAAAAGAGAGAAGTTGCCTCAGATGGTACGGAAAAATTTCTATGGAGATTAGTCGATGGTCGAAGAATTGAAAGCGTGTTGATTCCTGATACTCGCCGTATTACTATTTGTATTTCTTCGCAGGTCGGATGTGCCCTTAGATGTACATTTTGTGCAACTGGTACTATGGGATTTGTCCGTAATTTAACTTCTGGTGAAATCGTTGAACAGGTTTTGCAAATCCAAAAATTAACTCCTCACAAAATAACTAATGTGGTATTTATGGGAATGGGTGAACCATTTTTAAATTATTCCAGAGCTGTCCAGGCCAGTAAAATCATAGGAGATCCTGAAGGTGTAGCTATTGCTTACAAAAAGATTACTTTTTCTACCAGTGGTATAGTTCCAAAAATCTATCAGTTTACAGATGATGATCTCCCATTCAGTCTGGCTATTTCATTGCACGCACCCAATCAAGAGTTGCGGGAGAAAATAATGCCTATCGCTAAAAAATTTTCATTCGATGAATTGATGGAAAGTGTTCGCTACTATACGCAGTCAAAAAAGAGGAATCGCATTACTTTTGAATATGTGTTGTTACATGGTGTGAATGATTCACTATCGGATATGAAACAGTTAATCGGCGTTTTATCGCAAATTCGGTGTAAATTAAATCTTATTCCTTGTAACAAGAATTATTTAGGGTATAATTCGCCGCCCCCTGAACATCTGGATAAAATTATTTCACTTTTAATGAAAGCTCAATTTCCGGTTACTATACGTAAAAATAGGGGAGAAGATATTACTGCGGCTTGTGGTCAATTAGCTGTAAATGTGGACGAAAAAGTGGTCTATATTAAGAATTAGAATCGAATGGAATTATTCTTGTAATAGCTTTATATTAAAACAATTTTTTTCTCTTCAATAGATATCGTATTAGAGCTCTATCAAACGGTTCATTCGTGAGAATATTATGAAAATCAATTTGGAAGTTTAAACATTCTCGCTGTAACTTATTATAAAATTTTTCTATTTTTTGGCGGTATATCTCCCCTAGAAAATAAGGTTGTGTTTTAATTTTCTCGCCGGTTTCCAGATCAACAAAAATTGTGTCATCTCTAAAATTGAAATACAGGTCATTTGGATCCATTATGTTGAACACAATGATTTCATGTTTATAGTGTCGGAAATGTTTAAGTCCTTGCAGAATTGCATCTGGTTCTTCATAGAGAAATTCAGTAAAAAGAATAATTAAGCCACGTCTTTTGATCTTTTCTGCCAAAATGTGTAATGTTTTACTGACATTTGTTCTCTTCTGAAATACTTGAATTTCTGATAATGTTCTAAGGATTTGTCGCAAATAGTTCAAAGAAGATTTCGGAGGTAAAAATTGTTGAATCTGGTCGGAAAAGGTTATCAACCCTACAGCATCACGTTGTTTGATGAACAAATAAGCAAATGCCGCGGCCAGATATTTTGCATATTCAATTTTACTAATTTTGTTACTGGCATACTTCATCGATCCCGAAATATCTAAAAGCAAATAAGCTTTTAAATTTGTTTCCTCCTCATATTGTTTAATGTAAAACCGCCCAGTCCGACCATAAATTTTCCAATCTAGATCCTTTATATTATCTCCTGGCATATATTGCCGATGCTCACTGAACTCAATACTGAACCCATGGTAAGGACTTTTATGAAGACCAACTAGAAATCCCTCCACTATTAATCGGGCAATAATATCCAAGCTTTTCAAAGACGAGACCACTTCCGGACGGAGATACTGTAATATATTTTTTGAGGAACGTTCCATGATATTTAAATGTTTTCAGAATCATTAAATTATATAATAAAGTAAGAAATTATTTTCACTTCTGGAAATCTTTTTTATCTTAAAATGTAACTTTGAATAAATAATTATCATCAAAAAACCGATATTAAAAAATAAATAATAGGAGATGTAAATGGCAGAAAAAAAACATTATCGTGTAATTATCATTGGATCTGGAGCTGCAGGACTGACAGCAGCTTTGTACACTGCCCGAGCAAACTTGAAGCCTCTTGTCATAGAAGGACTACAACCAGGAGGCCAGTTAACCATAACTACAGAAGTTGAGAACTTTCCAGGTTTTCCAGAAGGTATTATGGGACCGGAGCTAATGGACCGAATGCATAAACAGGCTGAAAAGTTTGGTACAGAATTCTTTTATGGAACTGTGACTAAGGTCAATTTGCAAAAGCGTCCCTTTGAATTAAATGTTGAAGGCCAAGTTTTAACCTGCGATGCACTTATTATTGCATCAGGTGCTAAAGCAAGATTACTGGGTCTGGAGTCGGAAAAGCGTTTGATGGGACATGGAGTATCGGCTTGCGCAACCTGTGATGGTTTCTTTTTTAAAGGTAAAAATATTGTAGTTGTGGGCGGTGGTGATTCGGCTATAGAGGAGGCAACTTTTTTAACGAATTTTGCTTCGAAAGTTACCATAATCCATCGTCGTGACAAGTTGCGTGCTTCTCCAATTATGCAGGAGAAAGCCTTTAAGAACCCCAAAATTGAATTTTTGTGGAATAAGATTGTTACTGAAATTCTGGGTGATGCAGAAAAAGGTGTAGAAGCAGTTCGTCTAAAAGACACTGTCACAGGAGAAGAAAGTGTTTTCAAAACTCAGGGCGTATTCCTGGCCATTGGTCATGTACCCAATACAAGTATTTTCGAAGGACAATTGGAATTGGATGAGAGGGGTTATCTGATTACACAGGGCAAGAGTTCACAGACTAACTTACCAGGAGTATTTGCCGCTGGTGATGTCCAAGATCCTGTTTATAGGCAGGCGATTACCGCCGCAGGTTCTGGATGTATGGCAGCACTGGATGCCCAGAGGTATTTGGAAGAACTGGAATTTTCAAAAAAATAAAATATATTTAAACATTGAAACCTTAGGCACAGGTAATATTTCATTTAACACCTGTGCCTTTTGTTTTTTCGAAATTTTAAATTTCCTCCTCCTATGATTGAATGATCTTTTCGTGAGTAGAAGATCTGGACTTCTGTGATTTAGAGAAGATTAGTTTACCATCTACCCTAAGTTAAAAAACACCATCGGATTTAATTGATTCTGGTTTTGAACCGAATTCTTTTTCAATTGTCTGTGCTAAACTGGCAACTTGCGAATAGTGTAGTTTCATTCAACTTAATATTTGATGGAAATATTTTCTGGCATAGTTTCTTCTATTTTTATTTTATTCCTTGTTAACAATATCTATTATATTGAGGTATACTTTAAATTTAATTTATTTAAATTTAAACAGGAATTTTACATACACAGCTAATCAGAAGTTGTTTGATGGCAAAAATGTTTCTGAAATGATTATTTTTAAATAAAAGTCTTTGGTAAAATTCACAATTTTATTTTTAAAAAAATTTTAAGATTAAATTATGTTCGAAAAAATATATTGTTTTAAGTACTTAATTCATTATATTCTTTTTAAGAATTGTAGTAGGCTGAATTGATGCGGCAAAAAGTTCTTAAAATTAGTAATGATTCATCAAATTAACCTTTTTCAGAATGTGCAAATTACTGATTTGGATCTAACATGTGCGGCATTGTTAAAATAATATTAGCTTGTTTAATAAGAATGTTTTTCTTCACAGGTCTTTGAATATATTTTGTAACTATAAATACTAAGCTATTTTTCAATACTCTAAGTTGGATAACTTATTAAATGTTCTATAATATTTGCCAGCGGTATAATTGAGATAGAAGAAGATAGGTTGTTTACTTCCAGTTTGTTAAAGATAAAAATGGAAAATAATGAGTTTCATTCCAGGGTATTTTATCCGGGAAGTGATACAGTAAATTGGTGAGAATCCTCAATTTTTTATAAATTTTATAGATAATAGTTAATTTAACTTTTATAATTGCTGTTTTAATTGGTAAAGTTAGAAAATTGAGAATTTTATATTATGAAGAAAGATTCGAAGAAAAAATTGGTGATTGTTGAATCTCCTGCAAAAGCAAAAACGATTAATAAGTTTCTTGGGAAGGATTATAAAGTTCTGGCTTCGGTGGGTCATATCATTGATTTGCCCAAGACAAAATTCGGAGTGGATATTGAGAATGGATTCCGACCGCAATACGTTACTATCAAAGGGAAGTCAAAAATTATCAAGGAATTAAGAGAAAATGCTGCTCAGGTTGATGAAGTCTTATTAGCAACCGATCCGGATAGAGAAGGGGAAGCTATTGCATATCATATTTCAAGGACAATTAATCCAGTAAATAAAAATATTACGCGAATTGAATTTAACGAGATTACTAAAGGCGCGGTACAAAAAGCCTTGAAAAATCCACGTCCCATTGATATGTACCGGGTAAATGCTCAACAGGCCCGGCGAGTAATGGATCGTATTGTGGGTTATGAAGTAAGCCCTGTTCTGTGGGAAACAATATTTCGTGGATTGAGTGCCGGACGTGTTCAATCTGTGGCTTTGCGGCTAATCTGCGAGAGAGAAGAAGAAATTGAAAAGTTCAAACCGATTGAATATTGGACCATAGATGCTTTGTTAGAAACACGGTCCACCGAACAATTTAAAGCGCGTCTAGTAAGTATTGATGAAAATACTCTCGAGCCGCAAAAATTCCGAATTGCCAATGAAAAAGAAGCAGAATACCATAAGGATGCTCTTTTAAATGCAAAATATATTGTTAATAAAATAGAAAAAAAGAAAGTAAAAAAGAATCCACCAGCCCCTTTTATTACCAGCACTCTTCAACAAGAAGCCTCACGTCGGTTTCGCATGACTACTGCCCGGATTATGAGCATCGCTCAGCAATTATATGAAGGTGTTAACCTTGGTGAGTTGGGAAATGTAGGATTAATCACTTATATGCGGACTGATTCTACTCGGATAAGTGATGAAGCTGTTCGTAAAGTACGAGCGTATATTTCAGAATCTTATGGTGCTGGTTATTTACCGTTTAAACCGAATATTTTTGGTAAGAAAAAATCAGCTCAGGATGCTCATGAAGCCATTCGTCCTACATATATTGAAGAAGCATTTGAACCCAAAAGACTTAAAAAATATTTAACAAAAGAACAGTTTAGAATCTATGAGCTGATCTGGAAGCGTTTTCTGGCGTGCCAGATGAAACCGGCAGAAATTGATAAAACCATTGTACATATCAAGGCTGAAAGGTATGGATTGAGAAGCGAAGGGGAAATCATTACTTTTAAAGGATATCTTGTTGCTTACGATGATCAAGAAGAAGAAAATAATAGTCAAGGTGAAGAGTTAAATTCTGAAAATAAATTACCGAAAGAAATATCAGAAGGTGAAAATTTAAAGCTTTTAGAACTTCTGGTTGACCAACGATTTACACAACCACCTCCACGTTATACGGAGAGTACTCTTGTACGAACACTTGACCGACTGGGTATTGGTCGTCCGAGTACCTATGCCCAGATTATATCTACTTTGTTTAATCGAAAGTATGTTGAACGAGAAGATCGAAAGTTAACTCCAACTGATCTTGGTAGAACTGTTAATAAATTACTTATCCATTATTTCCCAGAAATTTTTAATGTAAAATTTACAGCTGAAATGGAAGCCAACCTTGACAAAATCGAACAAAATCATTCAAGTTATGTTGATACGCTTAATGAATTTTATTTTCCTTTTAAGGCGGCGCTTGAAAAGGTAAAAAATAAAAAGTACGAAATTAAGAAGGAACTCCAAGAAGAGACAGAAATCCAATGTGATGTTTGTGGCAAGCCCATGATTATTCGTTGGGGCCGTAACGGACGTTTTTATGCCTGCTCTGGTTATCCTGAATGTAAAAATACCAAGCCATTGGAAGAGCCCGAAGTTAAGGACATCGAAGAGGTTTGCGAAAAATGTGGATCGAAAATGGTTGTGAAACGCGGGCGTTTTGGTGAGTTCTTGGCTTGTTCGAATTATCCTGAGTGTAAGAATACCAAACCTATTAGCACGGGAGTGAAATGTCCGGAAGAGGGGTGCGACGGAGAAATTGTTCAAAGGCAGTCGAAAAGGGGTAAGATATTTTATTCTTGTAGTAATTATCCAGTGTGTAAATTTGCACTTTGGGACCGTCCAGTTAATGAGCCTTGTCCCGAATGTGGCGCACCGTTCATGATTGAAAAACAGAATCGATCTAAGGGATATTTTTTACAATGCATTAAATGCAAATTTAAAAAATTTGAAGATATATTAAATTAATGTGGGATAGCCTGGACAATTTTTTAAACTACCTGAAGTCGGAGCGTTTTTATTCGGAGCATACCTTACTTTCTTATCAAACTGACCTGGGGCAGTTTATCGAGTTTCTTGAAAACCAGCATTTTTCAGGTAAAGTTCGGCCACATCAAGTCGATACTAAATATATAAGGGATTTTATAGAAAACCTGTTTATTCTAGGATTGAGTAAGAGGAGCATTGCTCGAAAACTTTCGGCGATTAAGTCATTTTTTAAATATTTGAAACGGATGCAAATTATTGATTCAAATCCCGCGGCTGTTGTGATTGCTCCCAAATTGGATAAAAATCTTCCACATGTTTTAAATGAAAATCAAGTCAGAAAATTAATGGAGCTACCCCCTGAAGATACTTTCGAAGGTATTCGAGATAGGGCTATTCTCGAACTCTTCTATGGCTGTGGTATTCGATTAGGAGAATTAATTTCACTGAAGATGAAACAAATTCGCAGTTCCGGTGATTTTATAATTATAAAAGGGAAGGGAAATAAGGAGCGGGTTGTTCCATTGGGAAGTTTTGCCAGAGATGCTCTCAATAAATATTTGAAAATTAGACAAAAAAGTATCAAAATTTTTGAAGACGATCAGATTATTTTTGTAAATAAAAAAGGTCGTCCTCTTTATCCTTTAGCTGTTCAAAAAATGGTAAAAAAATATCTTTCGAAGATAACCGAGCAAGAGCATTTAAGTCCACATATGTTAAGACATACATTTGCTACCCACCTTTTGGATCGGGGTGCTGATTTAATGGCGGTGAAGGAATTATTAGGACATGCCAGTTTGTCAACAACACAAATTTATACGCATGTCAGTATGGAAAGGTTGAAACAAGTTTATCAGCAGAGTCACCCCAGATCCAGAAGGAAATTTCACTCAAATCATTAATTTTATAAATTTAAGGAGGGTTTCATGAACTTAACCATCACTGCCCGGCATTTTAAATTAAAAGACGATCTGAAAAATTATGTCGAGGAAAAAGTTAAAAAACTTGACAAATTCTACGACCGTATCGTTGATATGGAAGTTGTTCTCGGTTGGGAAAAATTAACCCGTTATACCGAAATTCGGATCAATGTCCAGGGGAAGCAGATCGTCATTAAAGAAATATCAGACGAAATGCGCAAATCATTCGATCTTGCACTAGATCGGGCAGAAAGACAATTAAAACGATTTAAAGAAAAATTACGTAATCCAGTTAAAGATAAAATTGCTACTGTGTAAAGATTTCATCTATTAAGCTTTAAAATCCCGCAGAATATTCTGCGGGATTTTTTTGTGTTTTGTTTTAATTATTTAAGATTTCAGTAGAGTTTCTTAATATGAAAGTGTATTTTTCCTAATATATTATTCGAAAAAGTAAAGAAGCAGGATAAACCATGCACAAAAAATCATTAACAGTTCGTAAGTTTTATCTTGATAATCGGACAAAATTGAAATTAGAGCTACTAAATTCTGATTCAGGTTTCGAAAGAATCATTGCTACTCCAGAATTGAATCGTCCTGGTCTTGCACTAGCTGGTTTTCTTGATCTGTTTACTTATGATAGGATTCAGATCTTAGGTAATACTGAAATGCGCTATTTATTCAGCTTAAGTCCGGATAAACGGCGAGAAAGTCTCGAAAGGGTTTTGCAATATGAAATTCCTTGTCTGGTTGTTACAGAAAAAAATGAGGTTCCAACAGAACTTATTTCCATTGCCATCCGAAGACAGATTTGTGTCTTCCGAACGCAGTATGCTACTACAAAATTCTCTCACTTATTGAGTGATTATTTAAACCACATTTTTGCTCCTCGAACAACCATACATGGAACTTTAGTGGATGTTTATGGTATTGGCATTCTTTTCACGGGAAGGAGCGGAATTGGAAAAAGTGAGATAGCTCTGGATTTAATAGAGCGTGGCCACCGTTTAGTTGCCGATGATGTAGTTATCGTTACCAAACGAAGCGAAGAAATACTCATGGGTGAAGGACGAGAACTGGCCGAACATCATTTGGAAATTCGCGGTCTGGGACTCATCGACACTCGCAATACTTTTGGAATTCGAGCTGTCCGCGTCCACAAACGTATTGAAGTTGAGGTACAATTAGTGGAGTTTGATCCAAATGCTACCTACGATCGGACTGGTTTGGATGAGCAATTTACAACCATCCTGGGTGTAAAAATCCCTTTAATCGTCTTGCCAATTAATCCGGGTAAAAATATTACAGTAATTGTGGAAACAGTAGCTTTAAATCAATTGCTGAAAGTTTACGGTCATCATACTGCCAGAGAATTCAATAAACGGTTAATTGAGAAAATACGACAGCAGGAGCGTGAACATTTATTAAAATTAAAAATGCGTGATTTTTTAGATAAGGATTTTGAGTAATATGATTGGTATAGTTATCTGTCATAAATCATTGGCGTTTGAGCTTCTTAATACTGTTGATGCTATTATAGGTCATCATAAAGACCTTTATGCCTTCAGTAATGAAAAATATTCATCGCAGGATTTAGTTACATTGATTAATTCATTTTTAGATTCGGTTGAAAATTCTGAAGAAGTTATTTTCATGGTTGACTTACGCGGTGGAAATTGCTGGAGTGTGGCAAAAATGATTGCACATACTCGCCCTAGAACTGCAGTGCTTTCCGGAGTCAATTTACCTGTTTTACTTTCCTTCTTGATAAAAAAGGAAAAGTTGCCCTTTTATGATTTGATCAGGACTCTTGAAAATGATGCACATCGTGGTGTTATTTTGGAATAGACCGTAGATTAAATGATAACATCAATTAAGTATCCGGAATGATACCTGAATATGAATTATTTTGGATTATCTGTTAATTTGATTTCCTTGTTAAGTGAATAGACAAATCAGTTGATTAGGATTGTTTTCAGAATTTTAAAAAAGTCGAGAATTTCTATCAAGATAATGATATCGAAAATTCACAGAAAAAAATACTACCAATGTGTTTATTGCCTTTGTTGTCTTTTTAGACGAATAACTTTTAGTTATAAATCTAATTTTTTACCAGATTATAGATTCATCATGAAGTATAATTTTACCAGATTTAATGTTTTTAATAATAAGTATGTTCTATTAACACCAATTCATTTCAAATTGTTAATAGCTGGTGTTTATTGTCAGGAAGAGTTTTAATTTACCTGGAATTTTCGTGGAAATTCATAAAGAAGGTAAAAAATTATTTGAATTTTTTCATAGAATTTGAACTGGAAAGCGGAGAAAAGAACTAAAAGTTCAGAATAGTGTTTGAAGGAATACAACAGAGCTTGACATTATAATATGAGAAAATTATTTTTAATAAAATGTTTTAAGAAAATATGAATTTTTCAGATCAGTATTCTTTTTAATAAATTTAAACGCAAATTTTTAGTATTTTATTTGTTAATCGTGAACGAAGAGAAAAATAAATTTTTTATTGAATTAAATAAGCAGATCACCGAGCAAGCTGAAGCGCATCTGTCACCTTACGCTACACGGAGTAGGGATGCGGTAAGACGTTTCAAAGAACCTGGAGATCCGCGTAGTCCATTTGCATTGGATCGGGATAGAATCTTGTATAGCGGCGCTTTCCGGCGATATTCCGGTAAGACTCAAGTTATTTATTTTGCCTCTCAACTAGATGAGATGCTGTCTTCTCGTAGTATTCATACATTGAGCGTATCTCAAATTGCTCGTACTATTGGGAAATTTCTTGGATTGAATCTTGAATTAATCGAAGCCATCGCTTTGGCACACGATTTGGGGCATTCTCCTTTTGGGCATGATGGTGAACGATTTTTATCCGAAATTTGCAAAGAATATGGAATCGGAGAGTATCATCACCACATTCAAAGTCTTCATATTGTAGACCATGTTGCAAAAAAAGGAAAAGGTTTGAATTTGACACTCCAAGTCCGCGATGGCATTTTATCTCACGATGGAGAAGTGCATAATCAAAGATTAGAACCGGATAGGGGAAAAACGGAAGAAGACCTGCAACAATATATTCAGAAACGAAAAGCAGGACAATATATAGAAATGATGCCCATGACCATGGAAGGATGCGTTGTTCGAATCACGGATACCATTGCCTACATTGGTCAGGATATCGAGGATGCCATCAGAATTGGATTGATAAAACGAGAAGACATTCCGAAAGATTTAAGAGAAAGTCTGGGTAGCACAAATGGGGAGATTATCGATACGCTTGTAAGAGATGTTGTCTATAATAGCTACAATAAGCCTGCTATTTGTTTTAGTCCAGAGATTTCCAGTCAATTATTAAAATTGAAAAAATTTAATTACGAAAATATTTATTTGAGTAAGCGGCTAAAAACAGATCACCAAAAAATTAAGATGGGATTTCGCTTATTATTTGAGTTATTTTTAGAAGATTTAGAAAAACAAAATTATAACTCACGCATTTATCGGGATTTTCTCATATCTAAACACGAAAGTTATCTCAATTCAACAAATAATGCCGAAAAAGTCCGCGATTTTATTGGTGGAATGACTGATAGATATTTTGTGGATGTCTTAAAAGAATTGATATTGCCAGAAGTTAAACTTTTCTCACCAGAATCGAATTGAAAAGAGTAAATTTTATGAAAATAAAAAAACATTTTTTAATTATTTTTTTATTGATATTTTTCCAATACTATTCATCTTCACAAGCTGCCGTAGATTTTGAATGGATAGTGGGTGAAGAATTAACCTATTCAGTCAAATGGAGTTTCTTGCGTCTTGGTACTTTACGACTCCAGGTTTTAGAACAAGACACAATGGAAAATCAAGAAGTTTATCATTGCCGAATTTACATCGATTCAAATCCTTCTCTTCCCTTCGTTTCAATTCATGATGTATATGAAAGTTATATTGATGCGGATTCTTTCTATTCCCACTTATTCGAAAGTTATGAAAATAAAAAAGAGCATGTCATTTATACCCGTTATGATTTTGATTATGACCGGATGCAAGTTCATATTCGTGTAGAAATCCGGCGAGATGGTGAAGTCCAGGTAGAATTGGATTCAACAGGAACTATCGATAATAAAATTCAAGACAGTTTGTCATTATTATATTTTGCTCGAGCATTTTCAAACAAGCAGTTGAGAAAGGATATAACTACTTTTGTTTACAATAAATTCAAACAAGCTTTTATAAATTTTTCCGGAGAACCGTTGGAAATAAAAACTCGTGGTAAAAAAGTGCGTGGTTATTACTTAGACGGCCGTTTACGATTTGTCGGTATTGCAGGTATCAAAGAAGATTTTAAAGGGTGGTTTTCGACAGATGGGCAGAAAGTGCCACTGAAAGCTTATATGAAAGCTTTTATTGGAAGCGTAAAAATTGAATTGGAAGATTGGAAAAACTGGAACGGTGATAGAATATTTGATTAAACTTTTTGTAATGACTGTTTTTTAGCTACCGCTAACTTTCCATAATTAAAATAGAATAGCACAAGGAATGAACCGAGAATTTTTGTCAGGTGTGAATACTGCAACCGGAATTTCTGGAGTAGGTAAAGTTGTCTTCTGGATAATTCTGTTTTTCTTTTTCTCTCAGAAGCTGCTTTTGGGCCAGATAATCCTGACCGAAGTCATGTTTGATGCCGATACCCTGGAGTATCATAATGAATTTGTTGAAATTTACAATACTGGAACGCAGCCGGTTAATTTAGAAGGATGGAAAATTGGCGATGCGGATGAATTAGATAATCTAAAAGAGACAGGAATGGGTCTGGTATTGAATCCAGAGCAATATGCTGTTATCCTTGATGCCAGTTATTTTGGATCTTCAACAACATATGATTCATTAATACCTCCCGAAGCATTAATTCTGACAATTGATGATAAAAGTTTCGGTAAGTCTGGTTGGTCTAATTCCACATCTGAACCCGTTATATTAACATCCAACACAGGAGATACTGTTCAAATCTATTATTATTCTTTAGATAACAAACCCGGATATTCGGATGAAAAGATTTTTTTAACGTCGGAAAATTCGCCTCAAAATTGGAGTAACTCACTGCAATTGAGAGGAACTCCTGGAGGAAAAAATTCAGTTGCACCACAAGATTTTGACCTTGCAATTGATTCTGTTTGGATTAAACCAGAGTATCCAGTTGAAAATTCAGAAATTACGACATTCATAAGAATTGTGAATCTTGGACAAAACACAGTTGATGAATTTTCTGTTGAAATATTTGATGATGTGAATGAAAATCAAGTCCTGGACAATCAGGAAATCATTGTTGATGAATTAGTTCCAGACGATATTGAATGGATGGATACTTTGAATTATGAGATAAAATTATCTGGCTTAAATACAGGTTATCATACTCTTGGAGTTCTAATTGAACACATTCAGGACCAGAATTTAACGAATAACCTTGCGTTCATTAAAATTCAGATTGAAGCACTCCATCTTCCTGTAGTGATTAATGAAATTCTATTCAAACCAGAGAGCGGATTTCCAGAATGGATTGAATTATATAATGTATCAGACCAGGAGATCAATCTATCTCTATGGAAAATCGCCGATGCCAGGGATACTGCTGTTTTTCCATGTTCAGAGAAAGCGATAAAAGCTGGTGAATATTTAGTAGTGGGAAAAGATACGACCTTAATGTTGAAGTATGGCATTGAAGAGGATAAAACACTAATAATTCCCTCTTTTCCTTCATTGAATAATGATGCTGATCAGGTTACACTTTTCAGTGCCTCGGGGCGTATTGTTGATCATGTTTCTTATTTTGATAGTTGGATGCGCCGGGAGACATTGCCTGGAACTTCATTGGAAAGAATAAATCCTGAAGTATCCTCACAAATATCCGAAAACTGGGCGGCATGTGTAGATCCTGCGGGAAGTACGCCAGGAAGAAAGAATTCTGTCTTTGTTGAGAAATTGATTGAAAAAGCTGCTCTGTCTGTTTCTCCAAATCCATTTTCTCCTGATGGGGATGATTTTGAGGATGTGGCTTTTATTAACTATCAATTGCCTGTTTCCCCTGCATTCATTACCGTGGATGTTTTTGATATTATGGGACGGAGAATCCGGCGCATCGCTGATAAATTACCCGTGGCGCAAAAAGGAACGATTATTTGGGATGGCCGAGACGAAAATGGCAGAATGTCCCGAATAGGCTTATATATAATTTTCGTGCAAGTATTTGAATCGAACAATGATTTTTTTAAAGAGTTAAAAACGACAGTGGTTTTGACAAAACAGTAAGGGTTTCGGTCAGAGGAAAAGATCGTTAGATTTCGATTTCCATACCTTCTTTTGCAGCGTCACAGGGTATATGAACACCTGCCTCAAAAAGACTTTTTCTGCTCAATTCCTGGATTTTATCAATAGTATGATCGTCATGATCAGGATCATGGTGGAATAAAATTAATCTTTGCACTTTAGAGCGGATAGCCAATTGAACTGTGTAGTTATAAGGTGAGTGTCCCCAGGTGACTTTTGATTCATATTCTTCTGGAAAAAATTGCGTATCGTGTATTAAAAGGTCTGTTTCTTTACAAAAATTAATCAACCTTTCATCTTTATTTTCTTTAAAATTGTTAAATAACGTTTCAACATCATCAATCTCAGTCAACACTAAAGGCTGATCATTCAAGTCTGTGTTGAATTGGAAAGGTTCATTATCGCTGATATAAACAATTGATTTTCCTTTATAGGTTAAACGAAAACCTAATGTATAACCAGGATGATTTAGGTATTGTGTTTGAACTTTTACATCATCAATGAAAAAAGTTTCTTCTTTAATGGATTTAAAACGAATATCTGCCCGCATGTCCTGAATGGCTACAGGAAAATAGGTTGGATTCATCTGGAAAGATATAATTTGATCCAGGTCTAACGTTGTATCATCTGTTCCAAAAATAGTAAATTTGTTGCCAGGGACAAAAGCTGGCTTGAAAAATGGCAAACCCTGGATATGATCCCAATGAAAATGGCTGATAAAGATATATGCGTGAATGGGGCGTTTTGTTTTCAACAATGATTTGCCTAATTCACGGATGCCTGTCCCTGCATCTAAAATGAAGAAAGGTCCGTCAGTGAATTCAACAGACACACAAGCCGTGTTGCCACCATACAGGAGGGTTGAAGGGCCTGGTGTAGGTATGGACCCCCGAACACCCCAGAATTTAACCTTAATTGACTTCATTTGACGAGGGAATGAGTAAGTTCTTTATTGCATCAAGTAGAATGTAGGCTTTGGTTGGTTTAGTGAGAAAAAGGTCAGCTCCCAATGCCAGAGCTTTGCGTCGATCAGATTCATATAATTTACCAGAATATATTATAATGCGGGTATTTGCCGTTAGAGGGTTTTCTTTAATCATTTTGCATAATCTAAGACCGTCGATTTCGGGCATCATCAGATCAAGTATCACTAAACGAGGTCTTTTTTCCTTGATCTTTTCTAGTGCTGCCCTGCTATCTGTGGCAAACTGAGCGCTGAATCCCTTTTGCTCTATAAGTAATTTTGTAATATTGGCTTGTTCTAAATTATCATCAACGACTAAAACATCACATCTTTCTAATACTTCCTT
Source organism: uncultured Calditrichaceae bacterium (assembly GCA_964387645.1). GTDB lineage: Bacteria > Calditrichota > Calditrichia > RBG-13-44-9 > RBG-13-44-9 > CAYLYM01. Next base: position 28,289 of record CAYLYM010000023.1, read on the forward strand.
AACTTCCCTGTTCTTTTTTACGTGTCCCATTGCTTTAATCCCTATTAAAATTTATAACTTTCTTCTTTAAATTTTATTTTAATTTAAGAACCTGAACAACCGATCAAGGGTGACTAATATCACAACTCATTTTAGCTTTTTTATTAATGGATTAAACATAGAAAAATGGTAGGAAATGAAAATCTTCAGTAGTGAATTTAATTAAATTATAAATTAGGATTTTCTAAATATCCTATCAATATTTTGTAATTGTATTAATGTTTCATTAATTTCTTGTAAAATCGTATTGTAGTGAGGATTCTGAGGATCTTCCTTTTTCATTGCTTCTTGAAGATGTCTTAATTTTGTTTGATAGCGTGCTAATTTCATTTTATGGATACAATCGTTTAAATATTTCGCAGGATGTTTTATTTCAACGAGCATATCGGATGCGATTAAACCTGAAATCCGATCGTCCTGTATTTTGGAGAGTGCCAAATGCAATAATTCTTTCCCTGATTTATCTGGATGTTTTTGAATTTCTTTAAAAATTTCTCGAAAAATATCATTCTGGAAATCTTCTGGTTCAAGATATTTAAAAATAAGAGTTTTGATTTTGTCAGCATTACTAAAAAGTAAATGTAATACATCTTTTTCAGCGCTCCATGCACCAGTAAGTGCAATGGTTGAGCGCTTTTCTCTATGTGTATTGCTTTCGTGGAGTAAAGAACGCTTTTCTCGATTAGAAATGATTTTTTGTTTTTTCTTTAATTCTTCTAAAAGTAGGTCTTCTTTCAGCGAAAAACGATTGGCCAATATATTTATATAAAAGTTTCGTTTGATAGGATCCGGATGAACGGCCAGAGATTCTAAAAGTTCATTGACGATTGAAGTTTGTGATGAGACGTTATTTTCCTGTTGGTTCTCAGAAAGTTTATTGAGTTTGAAAGTAAAGTAATCGGTTGATTCTTTTACTAATTGATAAAAAGCCGATGAACCGTTTTTCCTGACAAAACTGTCTGGATCTTCATTCTCTGGTAAAATTAAAACATTTACTTCAATATCGTTTTGAAACAACACTTGTCCACCACGCAAAGCCGCTGTGATTCCTGCCGAATCTGCATCATAACATAAAACCACCTTTTTTGTATATCGTCGAATGAGTTTAGCATGTTCTTCGGTTAGAGCTGTACCGCTGGTTGCCACAACATTTTTTATACCGTTTTGGAAGAGTTGTAGAAAATCCATGTA
>CAYLYM010000023.1:29618-37698 GCA_964387645.1 uncultured Calditrichaceae bacterium
TGGTTGCCACAACATTTTTTATACCGTTTTGGAAGAGTTGTAGAAAATCCATGTAACCTTCTACAAAAATAGCGAATTCTTCCTGTCGTATCCATTCCTTGGAATAATACAACCCATATAATACCTGGCTTTTTCTATAAATAGGAGACTCAGGTGAATTAATATATTTAGGGGTTTGTGGATCATTAGAAAGTGTTCGACCACCAAAAGCAATGATCCTTCCAGAGAGATTATGAATTGGAAAGAGTAATCGATTACGGAAACGATCGAATTTTCGAGAAGAGTCTTTTTCGCTTTCAATAATTAATCCACATTTCAGAAAAGGGGACAGGTTTAATTTTTTCTGAAGTATCTCCTGATACAATAGGTCCCATTTGGTTGGAGCATAGCCGATTTTGAAAAATTTAAGTGTACTTTCCTTCAAATCTCTTGAGGAAAGATAATTTTCAATCTCATTATAATGTTTATCTAGCATTTGATGATAAAAATCTGCCGCAAATTGATTTGCACGGTAAAGGTAGTCATATTCACTTGTTACCAATGAGTCTCGACTTTCGGGGCGTGGTAATTCTATTCCAGTTTCATCTGCTAATTTTTTAACTGCTTCTATGAAAGATATTTTTTCATAATGCATTAAAAAATTGAAAACATTCCCTCCGGTGTGACAACCAAAACAATAGAATATTTGTTTTTCAGGACTTACCGTGAATGAAGGTGTTTTTTCGGTGTGAAATGGGCAAAGGGCAATATAATTTCGCCCTTGTTTACGGAGCGAAATATATCTAGAAATAACTTCAACAATATCAATAGATTCTCTTATTCGGTCTATTAAATGTTCAGGAATTAATGCCATATTGAATTCGTAAAGTGCTAAAACAGTAAATTACAGTTTTCTTGACTTAATTTTGAATAAAATGTATATTTATAGCTTAAAAATTTTAAATCAAGTATTTGAAATCAATTCGAATCAAAAATGAATCAAAAAAATCAAACACACAAAATGCAACAACAAATTAATATCGAATTACCGCCAGAGCAAGCGGAGGGTATTTATTCGAATTTGGCATTAATTTCTCATTCGCCAGCTGAATTTGTAATTGATTTTACTCGGATTCTTCCAGGTATTCCGAAATCTAAAGTATATGCCCGAATTATTATGACACCGCAACATGCGAAAAGTTTATTGCAGGCTCTTGAAGAAAATGTCAAACGGTATGAAGAACAATATGGTGAGATTGTAATTCAAGGGAAGCCTGGATCTAATAAAACTTTTGGATTTCAAGCACCGACAGATACCAGTAAATAAAGTTTTTGGAGATGTAAATTTTATCACCAGGAGTTCTTTTTCTTTAAACATATTGAATGATATGCAACGCACTGCGATTTTATGAAAGAAAAAACTTTTATTTTCTATAAACTCAAAAACTTATCTAAATTAAATTGGCTGTTTTATCTGAATTATTTCAATTGAGTTGTATTTAAAATGGGAAACATAACTGAAAATTTAAATCGGGTACGCCAAAGAATTGCCGAAGCCGCATATAGATGTGGAAGAAATCCGAAAGAAATTACACTTGTTGCTGTTACTAAAACAGTATCACCTGAAAGAATAAATGAAGCCATTCGTGCCGGAGTTACCATTATTGGAGAAAACAGAGTTCAAGAACTCCGAAAAAAAAAGGAACATCTTTTGCCTACAACTATTCATATGATAGGTCATTTGCAGACGAATAAAGCCAAGTATGCTGTAGATTTATTTGATATGATTCAGTCTGTGGATAGTTACAAACTGGCAGTAGAACTTCAGAAAAGGTGTGAGTCAAAAAATAAGAAAATGCCGATTCTTATCGAAGTAAATACAAGTGGCGAATCTTCTAAATTTGGATGTAAACCTGAAGAAACTGAAGATTTGGTTGGAAAAATTTCAGAATTTTTGGCACTCGAAATCAAAGGATTGATGACAATTGGCCCCCTTACGGAAAATAAAAATGAAGTCCGCCAGGCTTTTCGAATGCTGAAAAAATTGTATGAAAATATCCGTAGTCAAAAATTTTCAAATGTTAATTTTGAATTTCTTTCAATGGGGATGTCATCCGATTTTGAAGTGGCTGTCGAAGAAGGTTCCAATATGGTAAGAATTGGAAGTGCAATTTTTGGTTTGAGACCCTATTAAATAACTTTTGTTTTTTTAAAAGAGAAAAGGGGGAAGAAGTGAAACTAACACCATTGGATATTAAGAAACAGGAGTTTAGAAAAACGCTACGTGGCTTCGATCCTATAGAGGTACAAACATTTTTAGAAATGATTGCAGAAGAATACGAACAAATTCTTGAAGAGAATAAACAACTTAATCGTCGTGCTATTGAACTGGAAACGAAATTAAAGGATTATCAGGAAACTGAAAAAAACCTTCGAGAGACACTATTAAATGTTCAGGAAGTGAAGAAACAATCTGAAGAAAGCAGCCGGCGCCAGGCGGATTTAGTTATCAAGGAAGCAGAATTAAAAGCCCTGGAAATTGTTGAAAATGCCAGGCAACAGGCCCGAAAGATGCGAGATGAAGTAAATGTTCTTCGTACTCAAAAGGAATCTTTTATCAATCGGCTCCGCCAGATTTTAATTTCGCAAATTGAATTATTATCTGTGCTGGAAATGGATGATGCTATTCCTGAGGAAGCCCAACAATATGTCGAATTGGCAAAAGCACGAAAGAAAAAGGCGTTAAAAGCTCATATGACGGAATTAGAACAAAACCAAATTTCTCAAAGCTCTGAAACAGGAAAGACTATAGAACAAAATGAAATTACTATTACATCTGAGGAAAGCGATGAAATAAATAATAACAAAATAAAAGAAAAGGAAAAAGATTTTACAATTTCTGCTGATTCTGAGGAAACCGATGGCGACGCAGATCAAACTCCTAATCAGGAAAGTGAAGTTAAGACAAATGAAAGAGAGTCGCTTAAAAATATTGAAGAAGAAGATATTAATGAATTTTTCAAGAAAGGTATTCAGATAGACGAATTGATAAAAAATTTGAATAAGAAACAGCAAAAATAAGGAATTGAGAGATGAATATCTTTAGAAAAATTGTAGTGGGTCTTTTAGTCCTTGCATTTCTAGTGAGCGGTTGTGGTTCGGGAAAAAATCTTGTAGTCACTCAATTAAAAGAAGATCAGGCTGCAAAGTTATTTTTTATTGATGGGGAAAGTGAGAATGTTCTTATTGTGGGAAGAACGGAAAGTGAAATTAATTATGTTTCTGAAAAAGATCATACTCTTCATTCTGTCCCGCTTAAAAATATTCGTAGAATAGAAAAATTAAATGTTATTTATGATGATTTAGCTTATCCTATAAGCCAAGCTGAGATTGGAAAGTATAAAACAAATAAAAATGCCTGGATTTTTGGTATTGGAGGAGCAGTTATTGGAGGTGCCGTGGGATTGGTAGTTTCGTTTCCTCTCTGGTTAAAAGGCATCGGAGATGTACCGCCTTATTTTGTTGCTTGTGCAGGGGCTGTAATTGGCAGCGTGTTCTATACTTTTCGCGGACAGGAAAAAGATCGAGAATTGGCTGTTAAGAAGATAAGATATGTTCGAAAAATCGAAAGGGATCTTCAAAGACAACTGGAAGAGGAAAAAGAGAAATTAGAAGCCATTAAAAAGGAAAAAAAAGTTCTTGAGCAAAAAGTAAAAAAGAATAAATAAATCTGAAATTGGCTAAAGTTTTAGAGGGAATAAAAATGGAAAATTTGCGGCAGAATATTCAAGAAGCAATTGATTATATTCGAAATTACACTCAAATGCAACCCGAAGTAGGCATTATATTAGGTACAGGGCTTGGAGAACTAGCCAATGAAATTGATAAAGTAGTTGAATTATCGTATGCAGATATCCCTCATTTTCCCGTATCGACTGTGGAAACACATGCAGGAAAACTAATCTTTGGCAAATTGGGTAATAAATCAGTGGTGGCAATGCAGGGTCGTTTCCACTATTACGAAGGATATTCTATGAAACAGATTACTTTTCCCATTCGAGTCATGAAATTCCTGGGTGTGCATACTTTGGTTATTTCCAATGCTGCCGGGGGAATGAATCCTTTGTACCGAAAAGGTGATCTTATGTTAATGGAAGACCACATTAATTTATTAGGAGATAATCCTCTAATTGGGCCCAATGATGATGAATTAGGCCCACGTTTTCCGGATATGTCTGAACCCTATAGTCAGCGATTGTTAGCTTTAGCCGAAGAGATTGCACTTGAAGAAAAAATTAAAGTGCAACGTGGAGTGTATGTTGCCGTTTCGGGTCCAAATTTAGAAACTCGTGCAGAATATCGTTTTTTGCGTGGAATCGGTGCTGATGTTGTTGGTATGTCAACAGTACCAGAGGTTATAGTTGCAAGACATATGAACATGGAGGTCTTTGGTGTTTCGGTTATTACGGATGAATGCTTTCCTGATGCACTTGAACCGGCAGATGTGGCTGACATTATTAAAACAGCTAATGAGGCGCAACCAAGATTAACTTTGTTAATGAAAAGAGTAATCGAAAAATTATAGGGAGCAATGGAAATTTTCCCAATTCAATCCTTTGCTAAATTATTAATTTTTTTAGGTATCCTTCTAATTTTATTTGGTTTGCTACTGTTATTTGGGAGTAAAATTCCTATGATTGGGAGACTCCCGGGAGATATTATCATTCAGCGAAAAAATTTTACTTTTTATTTTCCTTTAACTACACTTATTTTATTAAATTTGCTATTCTATTTTCTTTTTAGATTATTAAAAAAGTAATGTGAGAAAAGTGAGGCAGAAATGTTTAAGGAGAGAAGTGGAAAAATAGATTTGAATCGGCTTGAACAAGAAATTCTTAATTTTTGGGAAAATAACAAAATTTTTAAAAAGACATTAGAAATCCGAAAAAATTCTTCATCTTTTGTTTTTTATGAAGGACCGCCCACTGCAAATGGACAACCTGGTATTCATCATGTTATGAGCCGGACCATAAAGGATGTGATTTGTCGCTATAAAACCATGAAAGGTTTTCTGGTTAACCGTAAAGCAGGATGGGATACTCATGGTCTTCCTGTTGAGATAGAAGTGGAAAAACAACTGAATATTGAGGGTAAAGAACAGATTGAAAAGTACGGTGTGGATAAATTCAATGAAAAATGTAAAGAAAGTGTTTTTAAATATAAGAAAGAATGGGATGCACTAACAAGAAGAATAGCCTATTGGTTAGATTTAGAGAATCCATATATTACGTTTCAGAATGAATATATTGAATCAATATGGTGGATTTTAAAAAATTTCCATGATAGAGGTTTAATATATCGTGGTTTTAAAATTTTACCTTACTGCCCAAGATGCGAAACACCGCTTTCCAGTCATGAAGTTTCTCAAGGATATCGTGAAGTAAAAGATCCTTCTGTATATGTTAAATTCCGTTTGATAGATGAGCCAGAAACTTACTTCCTGGTTTGGACAACAACGCCATGGACGTTAATTTCTAATGTTGCACTGGCTTTCCATCCGGATGTTGATTATATCAAAGTGAATTACAATGGTGAGAAATTGATTCTGGCCGAACCACGTGCTAATGCCGTTCTTGGTAGTGAATTTGAGGTATTAGAAAAATACAAAGGATGGCAATTAGAACGAAGACATTATGAAAGACTTTTCGATTATGTCCCGGTTGAGCAAGATGCTTTTTATACTATTTTAGGGGATTTCGTGACTACTGAAGATGGGACGGGAATAGTGCACATCGCGCCGGCATTTGGTGAAGATGACTATTTAGTCGGAAAAAAATATGGTTTACCTATCGTTCGACCTGTAGATAAAAGCGGAGCTTTCGAAGATATTGTTGCTGATTTCAAAAAGAAATTTGTAAAAGATGCTGACCCAGAAATTATTGAAAATTTGAAATCAAGAAATCTACTTTTTCGAAAAGAAACTGTTGAACATAGTTATCCGCATTGTTGGCGTTGTGATTCACCACTTCTTTACTACGCCAGAGACTCCTGGTATATCCGAACAACTCAATTCAAAGAAAACATGATACGCAATAATAATCAAATAAATTGGTACCCAAAAGAGGTTGGAGAGGGACGATTTGGTGAATGGTTAAAAAATAATGTAGATTGGGCTCTTTCCAGAGATCGTTATTGGGGAACACCTCTAAATATCTGGATTTGTGATAAATGCCATAAACAAATTGCAATAGGTAGTATTAAAGAATTGAAAAAATTAGGAAAAAATGTTCCGGAAGATATAGATCTTCACAAACCTTATGTGGATGAAGTGGTGATTTCCTGTCCAGATTGCGGATGTGATATGCACCGAACTCCAGAAGTAATTGATGTTTGGTTTGATTCAGGTAGTATGCCTTACGCCCAATATCACTATCCTTTTGGTGACAAAGAACTTTTTGAAAAAAATTTTCCGGCCGATTTTATATGCGAAGGTGTAGATCAAACTCGTGGTTGGTTTTACTCTCTATTAGCTATTTCTACAATGCTATTTGATGTACCAGCATTTAAGAATATTGTGGTCAATGAATTAATTCTGGACAAGGAAGGCCAGAAAATGAGCAAGTCCAGGGGCAATGCTGTCTATCCTGAAGAAGTTATCTCTAAATTTGGAGCCGATCCTTTACGCTGGTATTTTATCACGGTGAGTGCGCCCTGGGTGCCCAAAAGATTTGACATGGATGCTATTGCCGAAATTTATCGTAAATTTTTTGATACTTTATTTAACACCTACGGATTTTTTGCGCTTTATGCTAATATTGATGGTTTTGATTTATCGACAAAATCGATTCCCTTTAGTGAGCGTCCCGAGATAGACCGGTGGGTTCTTTCGTTGCTGTATTCCGTTGTGGAACAGGTTTCTGAACGAATGGAAAATTATGATATGACCAGAGCAGCACGTCTGATTTCTGATTTTATCATTAATGATGTTTCTAACTGGTATGTGCGCCGAAATCGTCGCCGATTCTGGAAGGGCGAAATGAATGCGGATAAATTCTCTGCCTATCAAACACTTTATGAAGTATTGCTTACCACAGCAAAACTTATTGCGCCATTTATTCCATTTGTGGCCGAAGAGTTATACTTAAATTTAAAGACTGATGACATGCCAGAATCTGTTCATTTAACAGATTATCCCGATTTAACTGATGAAATGAAAGCTCGACGTGATGTAGCCCTGGAAGAAAGGATGCGAGTTGCTCAGCAGGTTGTCAGCCTTGCCCGTGCAATAAGAAACGAAGTAAAGATAAAAGTTCGGCAACCTTTGCAGAGACTAATCGTTGCGTCGCCCAGTAAATCTACCCGAGAGGCTACACTTCAAATGGCCCAGATCATAAAGGAGGAGATAAATGTTAAAGAAATAGAAATTTCAGACAAAATTGGTGATCTGGTTACAAAAAAGGCTAAACCTAATTATAAAAAACTGGGCCCCCGTGTTGGAAAATTGATGAAAAAAGTAGCGGAAATTATCCAGAATTTTGATGAAGATACTATCCAGCATTTGCAAGACACGGGAAAGGTGATTTTAGATATCGAGGGAAATCAGGTTCATGTATTTAGAGAAGATATTGAGGTGATTGAAGAAAAGAAAATTGAACATCTGGCAATCATGCGAGATGGTAACCTAGTTTTAGGTTTAGATATTAGAATTACACCTGAATTGGAAAATGAAGGAATTGCTAGAGAGTTTGTAAATCGAATACAGAATTTAAGGAAAGAAGCTGGATTCGAAGTAACTGACCGAATTGATATTTATTTCGAAGCTGATGAACAAATTGCTAAAGCAATTGAAAAATTAGCAGATTATATAAAGACAGAAACATTAGCGATTAATATCATACCAGAATTGAGAGAAGGAGACACGAGAAAAGAGATTTCAATTCAAAATCGTAATTTCAGAGTTTCACTAAAAAGAAAATAAAATTTGTAGATAAAAAGGAGCACAATATGGATCCTGAAAAATTAGAATTTTTTAAAAATTTGCTTTTAAAGAAGCGAAAAGAAGTAATGGAACGGATTGAAAATTTAAGAGAGATAGCTTTAG
>CAYLYM010000024.1:0-37174 GCA_964387645.1 uncultured Calditrichaceae bacterium
ATATTTGAATAAATATGTATTCAAAAATGAATTAAATCATGTCAAACATGCTTTGGTTTAATTAGCAAAACGGGTAAGGTTTTAATAAAAAGTAGGTGGTAGTATGCATACGAATTCGCCACTCATCACCGTGCATTCAATTATGACCCCGAGCGAAGAAATGCTCACTCTTTCGGTAAATACGCCTATCAAGAATATTCATGAAGAAGTTTTAAAACATCACTTCGATGTGCTTCCATTATTTCAAAATGGGACTATTAGTTACTTTTATTCTATTCAGGATAACTCCATCTCCCCAATGACCAAAGAATGGTTACTTTCTCAAGACACGCCCATTTCGGATTTGATTCAGTTTTTTGTTGAATCACTAAAACCGGCATATTTCATTTTCCATAAACAGGATATTGTTGGCATTGTAACCCCGGCGGATTTAAATAAAATTCCCTCCCGAATGTATTTTTATAACTTAATCGGGGAGCTGGAGGTGGAATTAGTAAAATTGTTGAAACAACACTATGCAGGTAAGGAGACATTGCTATTAGAATCACTTCGACCATCAACGCGAGATCAAATAATTCAGAAGTATAATGAGTTAAAAGCTGGCAATGCAGAAGTTGATCTTTTTCAGCACTTATATCTTTCTGATATATTTAAACTTGTTTATACAAATGAAAATTTACGAGAATCATTAAAAATTTCCTCACGAAGCCAGGGAGAAAAATTGTTTGGGGGAATCGATGATTTGAGAAATCAAATAATGCATCCTACTCGTTTTTTAATCCAAAAACTTCCTGACGATCTGCTCAAACTTAATGAACGAGTTCAGCGAATTAGTTTTGTTTTAAACACAATAAAATGATTATCCGGTTAACTCTGCATAACAAACTGGTTTTGAAGTTTCGCATGCTAATATTGCCTTGGAGAATAATTGAGCTTCACTAAGTCTTCGATTGAATCTATAAGAGAATTCTGAGGGATAACATTGAAGATGCTTTATACTAACGCCATGAAAAGTTCCTCGCAGGAAACCCTTTACATTGGAAATTACAATGTGCACCCAGAGGAATTTTTCGGAAGCTTGTTCTGGGTTTTCCAGCACAATCCGGACATGATTAACTCCAATAGTCTTCAACGGCGAATAAGTGGAGTATCCATCAGTTTTTACTATGGTTCCCGATTGAATCCTGGAGTTTGCCCATGCTTTCCATTGCTCATATCCCCTCCGGACGGGACAAAGCCTGAATGCCTACGTGTCCTACTCTTTTTCCATCGCTCTCAATGGCGGATATCACCGGTATCTTCTTTTTGCTTCCACGACCTCTTTTGCCTTTTCCCTTACCATCCAGAAGAGCATCATCCATCTCGACAATGTCCTTCAACAAATATCCCTCGTCTCTATATGCCAAAGCTTCTAGAATCTTGTGCCCAATATGCCATATACTATCATATCTTTTTATATCCCGAAGCCGTTTCATTGCCAGCGTGGCAATACCGTTTTTGTTGCGCACCATCATGAAGATAATCCAGAACCATTTCCGTAATGGAGTTCGGGTTTTATGAAAGATTGTACCAGTGGTTACTGAAGTTTGATATTGGTACTGTTTGTATTGATAAAGCTTACGTGTAGAATGATAGGAATATTTATCATGTCCACATTTATTGTTCTCTGAATTACACTGATTCGATTCCCTCTATTTCCACAGCAAAAGCCCTTGTCTTTCTGACAAGGGCTTTTGCTTTTAAAGAAAATTATGTTAAGATTAAAATCTTCTCTTGATTCAAATCTTTTTCCAATGGCCGCCGATCCAAACCCAGCCGCGAGGTTTTTTTACCCAGTGACCAGGAACCCAAACATAACCCCGACGTTTCTTTACCCAATGCCCGTGAACCCAAACAAATTTTCCCCCTCTCCAGGCCCAATGGCCGGAAATCCAGATATAATTAGGGCCCGGTTTAGCAGGTTTTACTTCAACGATGACAGCAGGCGGCCGTCTTTTTACATAAACTGTCCTGGCGGCACAACTATCGGTAAGACCTGATATGAATATGAACAAAATGAATATTTTGATGAACCTTTTCATTTTCCAATCCTCCGTATTTTTTTATTTTTATTAAAATATTAGTCAACTTCCATGCCATCTTTTTTAATTTATTATAAATCAATGAATTGGGTAAATTATACTTTTCACTCTTTGTACTTGTTGGGACAGAGAAGTGTACAGATTGGTACAATTCAGGACAACTCAAGAAACACAGAAGAAGCTTGCAAAATTATCGATACCTCTATAAAATTAATTAGCGTCGATTAGGATTGGATTCCAGAATGTTTTTACTGCAAGTAAAGAAGATAAAAGAACGCTGGCAGGCGGAAGATGGATATCGAGAAGTTCTACTAGTGGCACTTCCACTGATTCTGAGTACGGGTTCGTGGAGTTTACAACATTTTATCGATCGAGTGTTCCTGACGTGGTATTCAGCAGAATCTATTGCGGCTTCATTGCCAGCTGGATGGGTAAACTCGACGATAGTTAGCTTGTTTGTTGGCACTGCCAGTTATGTGAGTACTTTTGTCGCCCAATATTATGGTGCAAAACGGATGAAAAAAATAGGTCCCTCGGTCTGGCAGGGAATTTATTTATCACTTCTGGCTGCAATTGTAGCAATTATCATTTACCCAATTTCTGGCTGGTTCTTTAATACCATTGGGCATCCTCCCGCAGTTCGAGAATTGGAAATTAGTTATTTTAAGATTTTATTATTTGGAGCCCCTTTACTGGTGATTACCAATGCCACAACCGGATTTTTCAGTGGGAGAGGGAAAACCTTTGTAGTCATGTGGGTGAACTTTGTGGCTACCGCAGTGAATATATTGCTGGATTACCTTCTTATATTCGGTAAGTTAGGATTACCCCAAATGGGAATTCGTGGCGCTGGTTGGGCAACAGTTACATCTGTTTTTATTTCTTCCGTCTTATTTTTTGGTTTAATGATACAACCGGAATATAATAGAAAATTTTATACTTTAAAAGGTTGGCGATTTAACTGGGAGATATTTCGTCGTCTACTCAAATATGGCGTTCCCACGGGTTTACAATTTATGTTAGAGGTGTTGGCTTTCGCCATTTTTATCTTAATGGTAGGACACATCGGCACTAATGCATTAGCAGCCAGTAATATTACTTTTAATATTAATACTATTGCTTTTCTGCCCATGTATGGTATGTCGATTGCTGTTTCTATTTTGGTTGGGCAGCGTCTTGGAGAGAATAAACCGTTGTCCGCTGAAAAAGTCACCTGGTCAGCTTTTCATCTTTCTTTTTCTTATTTTGGTCTCTTGGCAATTGGTTATTTTTTCTTTCCTGGTATTTTTCTTTTTCCATTTAACCTGAAAGTACATCCAGACCAATTTGAATCTATTCGGCATTTAGCTGTTTTATTGCTTAAATTTGTGGCTATTTATTCCATTTTTGATGCTTCGAATATGATTTTCTCCGCAGCGGTAAAAGGAGCTGGTGACACCCGTTTTGTGGCGTGTACTTCTATCATTCTTTCCTGGATTTTAATGATCATTCCATCATACATTGCTTTGTATTGGTTTAAAGGAGGGTTGTTCTGGTTGTGGGGATTTGTAACCATTTATATTGTGGGACTCGGTTTTATTTTTTTATGGCGTTTTCTTAAAGGTCCCTGGCGCTCCATGCGGGTTATTGAATAATTCTTGTTACTATTTTGGATTTAAGGATTAGCTCCTTTGTTAAATTCTCTTTTTAGTCTTCTCCTTCTTTATTATTCTGTTCTTGTTGGAAAGCCATTTTTTCTTTTGCCCGTTTAGATCCAAAGCTTTTTTTGAATTCGTCGGCTCGCTTTGCGAAAGATTTCAGGCGATTCTCCACCATGTAGTAAATTGTATTTCTTGGGAATTTACCATTTTTTTGGCGATGTCCAGCGTCTAAACCAGTTAAAATTTTCAATCCATCTTCCACCGTATCAACGGCCCAGATATGAAATTTACCCTCTCGGACAGCTTTTACAATTTCTTCTTCCAGCATAAGATTTTCGATGTTGGATCGGGGAATGATCACTCCCTGTTCTCCGTTAAGGCCTTTTTCTTTACAAACGGCATAAAATCCCTCGATCTTTTGATTTACACCACCAATTGCCTGGATATCCCCATTCTGATCAACTGATCCTGTTACAGCAATTCCCTGTTTGATGGGAACATTGGCTAAACAGGAGATCAAAGCATATAATTCGGTTGATGACGCACTATCTCCCTCTACGGTCGAGTAGCTTTGTTCGAATGTAATACTGGCGGAAAAATTCAATGGCATGTATTCACCAAATTTGGAGTTAAAGAATCCATTTAAAATCAGAATACCTTTATCATGTATTTTACCACTTAATCGTGCCTTTCTTTCGATGTTAATTAAGTTTTCGCTTCCTATATAGGTTTTTGCCGTTATTCGGTTTGGCCGACCAAAGATATGATCACCTAACGAGTATACGGCAAGCCCGTTGATTTGTCCTACTTTCATTCCGCTAGTATCGATCCGATAAATTTCTCTTTTGTACATTTCCTGAATTTTCTCTTCGACCAGACTATGGCGATAGCGATATTCTTTAATAGCCTTTTTTACATGACGAGCTGAAACATGTGGTTCGTTCTCTTTTTTTGCAAAATGATTAGCTTCTCTTATAATACTGACCAGCGATCCGAATCTTAAACTCAACTTTTTTTTGTCATCCACGAGTCGGTGGCCGTAATAAACAATTTCCCGAACAGCCGTTCTATGAAAAGGCAACAGGTTCTCTTCTTGGCAAACTTTTTTAATAAATTGGCTATATTGATGTACACTTTCTCGTGTTGCCTCGGTTTCGTAGTCAAAATCTGCACGTATTTTAAAAATTTTGTTAAAATCCTGGTCATAGGCCTGTAGGGCGTAATAAATCTGATTCCAGCCGATTAGAACAACTTTAAGGTTAAGAGGAATTGGCTCTGGCCTTAAGCTTGCCAAAGAAACTAAACCGTATAAATCAGGAAAATCTTCGATGCGGATCTCCCTGGTTTTAATGGCTCGTTTCAAAGCATCATAGACAAATGGATTCTTGAGAACGTGGTAAGCTTCAGTCATTAGATAGCCGCCGTTGGCACGATGTAAACTTCCACCCTTAATCATGGTAAAATCTGTGATTTTTGCTCCCATAATGGTTTGTTTTTCTATACGGCCAAACAGGTTGCTGTAAGACGGGTTGGGTTCATAAATCACTGGAGCTCCCTTGCTTCCGCTATTATCAACAATGACATTTACAGTATATCGTTTGAAATGATTCGATTGTGCTAATATTTTATCTCCAGGTTTAACTTCCTCTTTGGATTGGCTTAAAAAGTCGTTGATATTGGTAATAATATCCTGACTGACTCGGTCGAGATATCCGGTGATTTGAGGAAATTCTGAAAATTCCAATTTTAATTCTTCTACATGTCGGTTTACAATAAAAGTAGCAATTTTTTCATTGAGAAGCCTGATATCTTTCTCTGCCTGCCTATCGATTTTAACCAATTGTCTAACTGTTTCGTTGATTTCTCTTTGAACAATTTGAAGACGTTCGTTAATGGCCTGTTTTTCTTCTGGACTTAATTTTTCATATTCTTCGGGAGTGATAGGTTTATTATCTTTGATGACAACGGTTTGGAACCCGGCTGGAGTACTTTGGATTTGAATTCCAACCGATGCAGCTTTTTGGTCTAATTGAGTGAGTAGTTGGTGTTTTCGTTCATGACTCCGGTTCAAGATTATCATTCGTTGTTGTTCATAATCTTCGCTATTAAAAGCTTCAGGAATTTCTCTTTTCAGTGTTTTCAGCAAATCGTCCATATCTCTTTTAAGCATTTTAGCTTTTCCAGCAGGTAATTCCAAAGCTTGAGGCACATCCGGATCGTCAAAATTGTAAACGTAAACCCAATCGCTTGGTACAGGTTTATCTTTGGCAAGATCTTCTAAAATGTTTTTAACGATCGTTGTTCGACCTGTTCCAGACATTCCTGTTACGAATACATTATAACCACTATGGTCCATTTCTAGAGCCAATTGAATAGCCCGAATTGCACGCTCCTGACCAATGATGCTGTCTAATGGTTGAAGCTCTTCAGTTGTTGTGAAAGGGAAGGAACGGAGGTTGATTTTTTTACGAAGTTGTTCTGGCGTGAGTTCTATTATAGCCATTCTTACGCCTTTCTGTGTTAGTTTTTCTGAAATAAAATTTATATGAAGATAATTCCAATTTTTTTGTGTTCAACTTCATAAGTTTATAAATAAAAAGCATTTGGATAATGTCTTACTTTATATTTATGTGGGGTTCCATCAATAATAACAACATCGAAACGATAAGAATTGGTTTGAACTTGGTAATTATTCGCTTGCTGAAGAAATAAACTGGCTAATTTATACAATTGTTTCTTTTTAGACTTTGTAATTTTTAATTCAGGAGGACCATAAAGTTCTGTTGTACCCGCTTTTACCTCAACAAAAATCAGGCAATTTCCATCTAAAGCAATGATATCAATATCACCGCGCTCTGCTCTCCAATTTCGAAATAGTATTTGAAAGCCTTTTTTATTTAAATATTGAACAGCAATTTCCTCGCCCCATTTTCCTTTATTCGTTTTGTTGGATGACATGGATTTTTCTAAATTTTATTAAAATAAATTCTGTTGAGTGTATATTCTATTTGCTTCGAATTTTAACAAAAAATGATTACTCTTTTGTGAACATAATAATAAACGAGTCTAAGTCTTTATTATTGTTCAGTTAATTGAAAAGCCTTCAGAGTATTTTTAAGTAGCATGGCGATGGTCATGGGACCAACGCCTCCTGGAACAGGAGTAATTGCTGCTGCTTTTAGCATAACTTCATCAAAAGCCACATCTCCAACTAATCGATATCCCTTTTCGTTATTTGCTTCTACTCGATTAACACCCACGTCAATCACCACAACGCCTTCTTTGACCATGTTTCCCCGGACCATTTCCGGGCGTCCTACTGCAGCGATGAGGATATCAGCTTGGCGGGTGTAGATTGTAATATCTTCGGCTGCAGTATGAACCAATGAAACTATGGCATTTGCGCCAGGTTTTTTTTGTGCCAGCATCATCGCTATGGGTTTACCAACAATGTTACTTCGTCCTAATACTACTACATGTTTCCCGCGGGTTTCAATACCGGTTTTTTTCAGTAATTCCATAATTCCCGCTGGAGTTGCTGGTTCAAAAATAGGTTCTCCAATCATCAGTCTACCCACATTAAAAGGATGAAAGCAATCGACATCCTTTTTCGGATTAATTGATTCAATTACTTTTTGAGTATTGATGTGATTGGGAAGGGGAAGTTGAACCAGTAGACCATGGAATTCTTTTGCCTGATTATATTCAGCCACTTTTTTAAGAAGTTCTTCTTCGGTAACGGTAGCGGGTAAATGATCAGTGACGGAATAAATCCCTACTTCCTCACAGGCTTTGCTTTTCATTCTGACGTATACCTTAGAGGCTGGATCTTCACCAACCAAAATGACTGCTAGACCAGGACGACCTCTGCTTGAAGAGATTTTATTAATTTGGGAAGCAACTTCTTGCCGCACTTGAGCTGCAATAGCTTTGCCGTTAATAATCTTTGACACTTTTGTCAAACTCCTTTTTATTAAAATTTAATCGATAGATTTTTTTTGCCTTACCAGAATTGTCATCAATCTGGATAACCACGCCATTGATGCGAAGATTTTCCTTGGCTATGGAATAATAAATATGTGTTTGAAGTATAAAGCGGTCAATAGCTTTACGAATATCCATACCAATGACTGAATCGAAAGGACCACACATACCGGCATCAGTAATATATGCAGTGGATTTCGGTAAAATACGTTCATCGGCAGTTTGCACGTGAGTATGTGTACCGATAACGGCAGAAACTTTACCGTCTAGAAACCATCCCATGGCTTGCTTTTCGGCAGTTGCTTCGGCATGAAAATCAACAATAATGATGGGAGTCTCTGACCGTATTTTTCTAACTTCCTTTTGGACCGAAGTAAAAGGGCAATTAATTGGATACATAAAGCTACGGCCCTGTATATTAATAATACCCACTTTTTTTCCATTAGCAGTTTTAATAATGGCTGAACCTACACCAATATTCCCTTCAGGGTAATTAATAGGTCGAAGCAAATAACCAGCGTACTTAATGAGCACATCCTTTTTTCTGGGTTCCCAAATATGATTTCCTGATGTCAAGCAATGGATTCCAGCATTTTTAAATTTTTCAATTTGCTTTGAGACAATACCTTTTCCCTTATCAACGTTTTCCACGTTCGCAATTATAAAATCTATATTGTGCCAGCGTTTTAGGCGTGGGAGAATATCTAAAATAATTTCAACAATCTCTTCTCCAACAATATCTGCAATGAATAATATATTCATTAAAAATTAAATCCTTTACTATCAAAGCCTCTTCAAAATAATAGATATTAAACTTTTTCTTCCCTTATTTAGAAAATAAATAGAAGATAATTTAAAATTAATAAATAATAAAATAAAAAGCATTGAGTAAAAAGTTTGCTCCTCAAAAATATGAGAGGAGGCATTCTGGATTACGTGGCTACATCATAAGCACGATATTCCCGAATCACTGTAACTTTTATCTGGCCAGGATATTCTGAACTTTCATTAATTTTTTTAGCAATTTCCCTGGCAAGTTCTTTAGCTCGGTTGTCGTCAACCGAATTGTAATTTACCATTACACGAATTTCTCTTCCTGCCTGAATAGCGTGAGCCTTTTCTACTCCTTCAAACTGCTCTGCAATTTCTTCTAACTGTCGCATTCGCTTAATAAATGTTTCCAGAGTTTCTCTTCGTGCTCCTGGTCGACTTCCAGAAATGTAATCGGCTGCAGCGACAATTACCGTGTAGGGAGATGCAATTTCTTCATCCTTGTGATGATTTAAAACTGCCTCGATAACTAATTGGTTTTCATTATATTTTTTTAACAAATCAGCTCCGGCTTGTGCATGATCAATATCGGTATGACGTTCAATTGCTTTTCCGATATCATGTAATAATCCGGCTCTTTTGGCTATTTTAGGGTCAAGTCCTAATTCTGAAGCCATGATCCCTGCCATGTAAGCTACTTCGATACAGTGATTTAAAACGTTTTGCCCGTAAGAAGTTAAATATTTCAGTTTTCCGATCAGAATAATGATTTCTTCTGGTAAACCATGAACACCCAATTCTAGTGTTGCTTGTTCTCCGATATCTTTTAGAGAATTTTTCATTTCTTCTTCAGTTTTCTGGACTACTTCTTCGATTCGGGCTGGATGGATCCGGCCATCTAAAATGAGTTTTTCCAGAGCAATACGAGCTATTTCTCGGCGATAACTATTATAGGAAGAAAGAATAACAATTTCAGGAGTGTCATCAATGATAACGTCCACTCCGGTAGCCATCTCAAATGCACGGATATTTCTTCCCTCTCTACCGATAATTCTTCCCTTCATATCATCGTTTGGAAGGGTAACGACGGAAACAGTAGCTTCTGCCGATTGCTCAGCCGCGGTTTGTTGAATGGCCGAAACTACAATTTCAAGAGCTTTACGATCAGCTTCTAATTTTGCCTTTTCGATGATACTGTTAACCAGCTTCTTGCCCTCTTCGCGAGCCTCCTTTTCCATGTCTTTGATTAGAATCTGCCGCGCTTCATTTCTGGTAAGTCCAGAGATTTCCTCTAATTTATGGATTTGCTCGGCTAATAATTCATTTAGTTCAGATGTTTTTTGTTGAATATATTCTTCTTTTTCTGCAAATTTTTTTTCTAATTCTTTTACTTCTTTTTCTTTCTTTTCAATTACTTCTGCCTTACGGTCTATTTCCAGTTCTTTCTGATCTAACCGGCGCCCTAATTTAAGCAGATGCTCTCGTTTTCTTTCAATTTCTTTTTCGAGGCGTTGTTTATGTTCAAAGAGTTCTTCTTGAACTTCAATGAGTTTTTCTTTTTTTAGAGTTTCTGCTTCAGATTTTGCCTCCTCAATAATGCGTTTAGCTTCTTGTTGAGCAAATAATAATTTTTTTCCAGCCGATATTTTCAGAAATAACCAGAAACCGACCAGGCCAACCAATATTCCAATCAGCGCACTGATAATCCACTCCATAACCTATTAACCTCCGTAACTTTTCCTGCAACCTGGGTAATTCTGGTTTCTGCATAATTTACCCGCTTAAATTGTTAATAAAAAATCCCTGAATCGTCGAGGGGGATTTGGAAAAGAACCGTGTCAAACACGGTGGGTGCCCGCCCAGACGGTTCATGCTTCCTCCTGAAATTAGAGGCCTGCATTAGACGCCTGGAGTCAAGCTCCCTATTTCATGGTGTTGGTTCTTCCCAAATACGCACCCTGACCGATTCAGGGATTATTTAATCAAATCTGAATATTGATCTAAATAACTATCTAAATTTTCCGAAATTTGATCGCTTGTCGTTTCTATCTCTTCCACCAGCTTTTCATATTTTTTTCTTAACCGAAAAAGTTCATCTGCAATGTTTAGTGCGGTTAAAACCGCTATCTTTAACTGAGAATTAACTTTTACATTTTCACCCAACTGACGCATCTTATTGTCAACAAATGATGCTAATTCTTGAAGGTATTGGGGCTCCGCTTCAGACTTTAATGCGTATTCAATGCCCCAAATGTTAACTCTAACCGATTTTTTTTCCATCTGTCTTTAAAAAAGTTAGATAAATTATTCTTATAACGCAATTTTTATTTTGATAAAATTAAATTTGGATCTCATCGAGCTTAACTGCCAGGCGATCTATTTTTGTTTTAATTGTCTTTTCCTTCTCCTTTAAAATTTTATTTTCTTTCTTCAGTTTTTTATTCTCTGCCTCCAATTCCCCCAACTTTTCCTGTAATTCTTTCTCTATCAACTGTTCATTTTTCCTTAATTCAGCTAATTTCTTCTGGTAATCTTTATTACTACTCGAAAGAATTTCAGCAATCTTTATTAATTGATTTATCTGTTGAACAAGTTTATAATAACTTTTTAACTCTTTTTGTTCAACAGTCATCATTATTCTCTAAGTTTTGCTTTATGAGACTTTAGAACAGCATTAATAATTTTGGTTATAACTTGATTTACTTCTTCTTCTGTTAATGTCCGTTCAGGAGATTGAAAAATCATTCTAAAGGCAATACTTTTTTTACCCTCAGGTATCTGTTTACCACGGAAAATGTCAAAAACTTCAACTTCTTGTAGAAACTCACCACCGTTTTTCCAGATCACTTCTTCTAACGAAGCTGCTTCAATACTTTCATCAACAATAAAGGCTATATCTCTATCAATGAATGGGAATCTGGGTATTGGTTTATATTTTTTATCCGTTCTACGATAATCAAATAAGTTTTTAACCTTGAGTTCAGCGATAAATACATCTTCGTCAATCTCAAAGTGCTGCTTTATTTTATCTGAAAGTAGACCACAAAATCCAATCTCTGTGTCACCAACTTTGATCCCCAGCCCATCCCCTTGAATTGCAGAATGAGAATAAGAAATAAATTGCCAATTGTCAAGTGAAATTTTGGAGAAAAATACCTCTAAAATGCCCTTAATATCATAAAAATCAGTGTATTGTTGTGAAGAATACCAGAGGTCACCTTCTCTTTTACCGCAAACGGCCATCCCTAAATGTAGCTCTTCTACAGGGGGTACCTGCAGGCTTTTTGGGGTAATGAAAACCCTGTTTATTTCGAACAGCCGCAAATCTTTAATTTGTCTGTTTAAATTATGCACAACAACCTGTGCCAGACTGGGAATAAGGGTATTTCGCAATCCATCCATGTCTTTCGAAATTGGATTAAGGATTGGATAAATCTTTTCATGAGTCAAATGGCTCCAGACCTCAGAATTGATCATACTGGGCGTAATAACTTCTTGAAGACCAATTCCAGTTAGAATGGTTTTTAGCTCATCTACGAATGCATCTAACTCATTACGGGAAATGTTGTAATAAATGGTAATTTTTTCTTTCGCTGGTATGTTATCTAATCCATAAAGTCTGGCCACCTCTTCAGCAATGTCTGCTACTCTCTCCAGATCTGGTCTAAAAGTAGGGGCAATCAGGTAATTATCTTGAACTTTTAAGTCAATACTTTCCAGAATTTGGATGATTTTATCTCGTTTTAAATGGGTTCCCAACAGATTGTTGATTTGATCAATTTTTAGAGGCACCTTTTTGGGTTCAATAGGTTGGGGGTATATATCCACAATGCCTTCATAAATTTCACCACCGCATAATTCTGCGATGAGTTGAGCAGCACGGTTTGAGGCATAACATACACCATTGGGATCTACTCCTCTTTCGAAACGTTGAGATGCCTCTGTAGAAAGACCCAGATGACGAGCGCTGCGTTGGATGCTTTCTGGTTGAAAATAAGCACTTTCTAGTAATACGTTGGTAGTGGATTGATTGACTTCTGAATTCAACCCTCCCATAATTCCGCCAATGGCTACCGGTCGTTCGGCATCACAGATAAGAACTGTCTCGGCTTTTAAAGTGCGCTCTACACCGTCTAAAGTAATAAATTTTTCACCTTCAATCGATTCCCGAACAATGATTTGATTACCTTTAATAAGATCTAAATCGAAAGCATGAAGTGGTTGCCCAGTTTCAAGCATCACATAGTTGGTCACATCAACCACATTATTTATCGAGCGCATACCCGCTGCTTCCAACCTACGAACCAACCATGATGGAGAGGCTCCAACTTTTATATTGCGAATAATCCTAGCCGTGTAGCGCGGGCAGGATTCAGGACAATCAATTCTTATGGTAACTTCTTTATTAACTGGTTTGGGTAGTTCCTTTATCTTTATTATTGGTTTTTTAATTTTTTGCCCAATGATAGCAGCTACTTCACGGGCGACGCCGATATGACTCAGACAATCTGGGCGATTAGGAGTGATAGCAATATCGAAAATGTAATCGGTTTCAAAGCTTAAGGCTTTGTGCAATGGTTGTCCGATGGGTAGGTTATCTGGCAACACCCAGATGCCGTCCGATTTTTCGGCCAGACCCAATTCCTGTTCGGAGCAAATCATTCCTTCAGAAATTTCACCGCGAATTTTGGTTTTACGAATTTTAAGTCCATTTGGTAGTTCTGCTCCTTCTTTTGCTACTGGAACCAGTTGACCAGCCGCGACATTGGGTGCCCCACACACAATAGCTAATTGTTGATTACCCACGTCAACTTTACAGACTTTAAGTTTATCCGCGTTTGGATGTTGTTTGGAAGAAATTACTTTTCCAACCACCACATTTGGAAAATCTAGCCGATTCTCGATAACTTCTTCTACATCTAATCCACGAAGTGAAAGGGCTTCAGCCAGTTTGTATGGATCCATGGTCAAATCAAGGTAATCTTTTAACCAGTTGTAAGATATTTTCATCGCAATACCTGTCTTTTCGGTTTTTATTGATTCTGTTAATTCCTAAGAATTCGATTACATTAGAATTTTAACAAAAAAATTTAGAATTGATTAAGAAATCGCATATCATTTTCAAAGAAAAGACGGATATCATCAATAGCATAACGGAGCATAGCAATACGATCAACGCCCATGCCGAAAGCATAGCCGGTATATATTTCCGGGTCGTATCCCACAGCCAAAAAAACGTTAGGATCAACCATGCCAGCACCAGAAATTTCAACCCAACCAGTATATTTACACACTTTACATCCCTTGCCCCGGCAAAAGATACAATTAAAATCGTATTCCAAACTGGGTTCGGTAAATGGAAAAAAGCTGGGCCTGAATCTCACGTGGATATCTTTTCCGAACATATATTTAGCAAATTCTTCAATAACGGCTTTCAAATCTCCAAAACTGATGCCCACATCAACACATAAGCCTTCCACTTGATGGAAGAAAGGAGAGTGGCTGGCATCGGGTGTATCTCTGCGATAAACCCGACCAGGAGCGATGATTTGAACCGGAGGTGATTGATTTAACATGGTTCGTATTTGGACAGGAGAAGTATGAGTTCGCAATAAAATTTCATCGGTAATGTAAAGGGTGTCCTGCATATCTCGTGCAGGATGGTTCTTAGGAATATTTAACGCTTCAAAATTATAAAAATCTGTTTCTACTTCTGGCCCATCTGCTATGGTGAATCCTAATCTCATGAAAAATTTTTTAATATCGTCCAGCGTTTGGGTCAGAGGATGTTTCCGACCAATTGGAGGGCGACGTCCTGGTAATGTTAAATCTAATTTGTGTTTGGCCTTTTGGACAGTAAATTTTTCTTTTAGTTCTTTGAATCGTTCCTCGATGAATTTCCTCAAATCGTTAATTTGTTTACCCTGTGCTGGCCGATCTTCCGCTGGCAATTGCTTTAATGATTTGTAAAGATTTTGAATTATTCCTTTTCGTCCCAAATAGCGCACGCGTAAGTTTTCTAGATCCTGGGCTGTTCTTAGATTTGCAGATTCGCTAATGAAATCTTGCTTGATTTTACCAATGTTCTTTTCCATAACTGGATTTATCCTTGTGATGTTTTCCATTTATTCCGACTGTATTGATAAAAAATTAAAATTATTTCAAATAATCAAAATATTGAATTTTAAAATATAATTAAACTATTTAAGAAAAATAAATATTATTTTAAGAATTTGGTAAATAAGAAATATTTAATTTAATCATAAATTAGTTATTAAATCGAATTATTAAATATATTTTATCATTTTCTACCATTTAATATAAATATTTAACAATATTTTTAATCCTACTTCAGCAGGTTTTGAAGGGTCGCAAAATAATCTAATTTATTTAGTACAGAAATAATAAAGAGTCAATGCAATGTAATTTTTCTAAGATTTTAAATGAAAATTTAATAGATACATTTAGTAAATATTTTTGTATTAATATTAGATATGGTGAAATGGATATACTAGCAATTTTGATTTAAAAAGTTAGAATATTTGATAAGATTTTTTAAATAATGTAAAATAGGTAGCTGAGCAAATAATAGACTGGATGCTATGTAAAAGAATAGGAATTGAATCATTGAATTCAATTCCTATTCCACATCTATTAATCAATAAAATCAGGTAATTACCTGTTGAACCAGATTTTCAAAAGCTTTTGGTTCGTGCATGGCTAAATGAGCCAGGGTTTTACGATCGAGTTCAATATTTTTCTTTTTAAGTGCATGAATAAATTTTGAGTAGGAAATACCATGCATGCGACAGGCGGCATTAATACGGATAATCCATAAGGCGCGGAAATTTCTTTTTTTCTGGCGTCTATCTCGATAGGCATATTGCAAACTTTTTTCTACCTGATCTTTAGCGGTTCGATAAAGTTTACCGCGCGAGAGGCGATAACCTTTGGCTAATTTTAAAATTTTTTTATGTCGTTTTTTAGCAGCAACATTATTTTTTGCTCTGGGCATTTTTTCCTCCAACCATTTTCTTATTCCAGAATCATTTTATGGGCGCGCTTAGCATCTGACGGATGCATATATGCTGGTTTGCGTAAATTGCGTTTTCTTTTGGCATTCTTTTTTGTCAGAATGTGGCTTTTATAAGCACGGCGCGACTTAATCTTACCGGAAGCGGTTACTTTAAATCTTTTTTTAGCTCCCCGACGAGATTTCATTTTTGGCATTTTTATCACTCTCCTTTCAAGTTTCTACCTTAATTTTTATGCGAAAGAACCATCACCATGCGCCGACCTTCCATTTTCACTTCACCATCCGGCTTAGCAATATCCGAAAGCATCTCTGAAACTCGTTTCATTAGTTGCTTTCCAAAATCCTGATATGCCATTTCTCTGCCTCTGAATATGATAGTAAATTTTACTTTGTTTCTTTGTTCTAAAAATTTCCGCGCATGGTTGATCTTGGTGTTTAAATCATGCTGATCCGTTTTTGGTCTCAACCGAATTTCTTTAACCGTTATTATATGTTGCTTTTTTTTGCTTTCTTTCTCTTTCTTGCTTTGTTCATATTTATATTTACCGAAATCCATAATACGACAGACCGGCGGGTTTGCATTGGGAGCTACTTCCACTAGATCCAATCCTGCGGCAAGTGCTCTTCGTATTGCTTCTGATGTCGACAAAATTCCCAACTGCTTCCCCTCTGGTGAAATAACCCGAACGTTAGCGACCTTTATCTGTTCGTTTACGCGAACGATTTTCTTCTTACTGATAAGGTTCTCCTCTTGTTTTTGTTTACTTAATTTTTTTTCTTTATTTCATCCAATAACTGGTTCATAAGTTTATCCACTTTCATTTTGCCAATGTCGCCTTCGCCTTTCTTACGGACAGATACTTGCTCTGTATTTATTTCCTGATCTCCAATGATGATCATATAGGGAACTTTATTTACTTCCGCTTCACGAATTTTAAATCCGACTTTTTCATTTCGATCATCTAATTCAACCCGCAAACCTGCTTCCCAGAGTTTATTGAAAACTGTACGACTATATTCGTGGTGTCGTTCGGCAATTGGTAAAATTTTAACTTGAACCGGAGCTAACCATAATGGAAAAGCTCCTCCATAATGTTCGATCAAAATGCCGAAAAAGCGTTCTACCGAACCCATGAGTGCTCGATGAATCATGATAGGTTGGTGAGGTTGACCATCGGCGCCCATATATTCGATCTGAAAACGATCCGGCAGATTGAAATCCACCTGAATGGTAGAACATTGCCACGAACGACCTAAAACATCTTTAATTTTTATGTCAATCTTAGGGCCATAGAACACACCTTCGCCAGGATCGATCTCGTATTCCAGGCCGCTGTTTTGCAAAGCTGTTTCTAAAGCATTGGTTGCTGCTTCCCAGTTCTCCAGAGTTCCAACATATTTTTCCGGACGAGTAGAAAGATAAATCTCGTATTCGCTAAATCCAAAAGTCTTTAGAATTTTTAAAGTAAATTCCAGAACTTTTTCGATTTCTTTGTCAAGCTGTTCGGGAATGCAAAAGATATGAGCATCGTCCTGTGTAAACCCTCTAACGCGCATGAGTCCATGTAAAACACCCGAACGTTCATACCGGTAAACCGTTCCAAGTTCGAAGAATCGCATAGGAAGATCACGATAGCTGCGGATTTTGGATTTGTAAATGGAAATATGAAATGGGCAATTCATCGGCTTTAACTGGTAGTAGACCTCATCTACATCCATGGGAGAGAACATGTTCTCACTGTAAAAACCGGTATGTCCACTGGTTTCCCACAGGTTCAGCTTGGCAATATGTGGAGTGTAAATCAGTTCATAACCGTTTTTGTAATGTTCTTTAATGGTAAATTGTTCGATAATTTGACGAATTCTGGCGCCTTTAGGGTGCCAGAGGATCAGTCCGTTTCCAATCTCATCATTAATGCTGAATAAATCCAGTTCACGGCCAAGACGGCGATGGTCTCGTTTTTTTGCCTCTTCCAGTCGGTGTAGATGTTCTTCTAACATTTTCCGCTTTGGATAGGAAGTGGCATAAAGCCGCTGCAGCATTTTATTGTTTTCATCACCGCGCCAGTAAGCACCGGCAACGTTAAGTATTTTAAAATTTTTACCGATTCGACCAGTAGAAGGTAAATGAGGCCCTCGGCATAAATCAGTAAAATCTCCTTGAGAATAAGTAGAAATATCTTCGTCCAGCTCTTCAATAAGTTCTAGTTTAAGGTCTTCGTGAATATTTTTAAAGATTTTTATCGCTTCTTCTTTCCTTAATTCTTTCCGGACGATAGGAATATCCTCGTCTACAATTTTGGCCATTTCCGCTTCGATCTTTTCGAAATCTTCTGGAGTGATAGGTCGATCTAATTCAATATCGTAGTAAAATCCATCTTCAATAGGTGGCCCAATTCCCAGTTTGGCTTGTGGGAAAAGTCTTTTTACAGCATGTGCCATAAGATGTGCCGAACTATGCCAAAAAACGTAACGACCTTCTTTATCGTCGAAAGTGAGAATTTTTATTTCAGCATCTTCATTAATAGGTTCTGGAAGACTTTTAATTTCTCCGTTAACAAGAATACCAGTAGCTTCTTTGGCTAATCTGTTACTAATAGATTGGGCGATTTCTAACCCGGTGATGCCTACCGGAAATTCTTTCTCGCTTTTATCAGGAAATTTTAATTTAATGGTTTTACTCATCTGCTCTGCACCTTGAAATATTAAATAAAGCCACGAACCGACGATTCGTGGCCTTGAAACGTGGGGCGGGCCAGAATCGAACTGACGACCTCTACGATGTCAACGTAGCGCTCTAACCTGCTGAGCTACCGCCCCTGGCTTAAAAAAGGCCGAAAAATTTAATATTTGCATATTGTTAATGCAAGAAAAAATTTATTGTCTCATCACCTATTTTTATTCATAATATCGCTGAAAAAGATTATAAGATCAATCAAAATTCTAAATATTAAAAATATTTTATTAACATTTTTATTTGACTTTATGAAACAGTAATTTAAATTAAATATATCTAATGATTTGAGAATACATTTTTTTTATCCCATATCCTGAAGGATCTTCAGAATTAAAAAAATAATGTTTATCTCATTTGTCTTTCTCTTTTTATTTTTATTAAATTGCGGTTCAGAAAAGAATAAAGAAAACAAACCACAAACCCAAATTAACCGGCCAGAATTGCCACAGGGTATTTTACATTACACTCCGCCGGAAGATTGGATTGCTGAGCATCCAAGTTCCCGCATGAGAAGAGGACAATATCGTCTGTCAGGAGTTGATGGAAAAGGGGATGCCATTCTGGCTATCTTTAATTTTCCAGGCACTGGCGGTAGCGTCAAAGCTAATCTGGATCGCTGGTATCGGCAAATGAAGCAGCCCAATGGCAGTGATACTAAAGCCCATGTTCAAAGAAAAGACATTGTGGTAAATGGTATTCCAGTTACCATGATTTATGTTACGGGAACTTACCTGCAATCTGCTTCCGGAATGATGAGGAAAGGAGAAGTGAAAGAAAAGCCCGGCTATGCCATGTTGGCTGCCATTGCTGAAACGGCAGATAGTCCATGGTTTTTTAAAGCAACCGGCCCTAAAGAGACTATTGATAAGCATCGAGACAATTTCGAGGAATTTGTTCAATCTTTCCGAGTATTTAATAAAGAATCATAAAAGCAAATTTTGCCAGAAGAAGAAAAAGTTGAATTAAAAATGTAACAGCAATTGTTGCCTTTTTTACAATCATGTGTTTATGCTCGGAATTTTAATTCATACCATTCAAACACAACAGAATTTAATGGCTATGTTTATTGGTATTTGATATAATCTTCTGAAAATGTTTTTACACTTCTCCTTTAATTTTTTATTAAATCAAACGGTAAGTGATTTTCTGTTATCCGAGGGGTTAATATTAAGAATTAAAGGAACCACTTTTGAAGCCCATTCATGTGGTTTGACACAGCTTGCTGGCAAACTTCTCAGCATGTCTTTATCAATTAACTCGGATTTAAAGCTACTGCTGCCAGACCTGCTGGTAATTCTTTTGTAAGAGCTCGTGTTAATCATTCGATGGCAAATTTGCTAGCGCAATAGGGAGCAACTTGCGGAGAGGTAGTACGTCCCCAGGTAGAACTAAAATTGACAATGACACTACGACCTCTCCGTAGCATTGCAGGAACAAATTCACGAATAGTATTGATAGTTCCCTTGATATTGATGTCAATCAGTCGAGAAAATTCTTCCATGGTAATTTCCCACAGAAGAGCATTGCGATTAATAATGGCGGCATTTGTTTATTTGATAATCCGTGGTGCCATAAAGATTTAATATGTTTTTTGCCCAGTGCCTGACCTGCGCCGCATCCAATACGTCGACAATCCGAAAATCATGTCGATTTTTGTATTGCTTTTTCAACTCTAAAATTTTGTTTTCAGTTCGTCCACATCATATTACCTGAAACCCCGGGCAATAAATTCTTTGGCCATGGTTCGGCCGAGCCTACAGGTGACGCCTGTAATAACCATCATCTTTCTATTTCCAGACATATTCTATTTCCTGAATATTTCCGGCAACTCATCTCACATGTCATATATAGTATCATCCACTTTTGGTTTGAATTTTTTACTTACAGTTTTACTCTTTTTTTCTAAAACAAAAGGATCTTCTTCCTCCAGCAGGTCTCCCATCTCTTCCTCAATCTTCTCGGGATCTTCGCCTTTTTCTAAACGGCTCAGCGCCTCTTCCATTCCTGGCCCCATTTGCAAGCCGGTCATATCACTCAGTTTCCTCATTAAACGGGCCGCTTCTCTGGGATTGTCTTCATCAATGCGGTCCGCTTCACTTGCTAGCATTTGCATGGCTTTTTCCATTTTTGATTCATCAATTGGTGGAAGATCGTCATCAGAATCCGTTTCTCTGTTTTTCCCAGTGATGGCTGCAAAAAGTGAAACGCGGCGTTCTAAATGGTGATTAGTATTTTTTGGGCAATCAGGAATTGTTTCTGTATTTACTCTCCGCGAAAAAAATTTGTATATCGTGTTGCACTCTTTGCAATAAAATTCGTATATGGGCATAAGCGTCCTCCCGATGCTTTTTGAATCCGAAAACTATATTTACTTCTATTATCGAATAAACAAAACCAGATTAAATACCTTTAGGCAAAAAGGTAAGTTATTTTTCCGGTAAAGGTTTATTTTCTGGTACTTTATAGAATTCACGCAATCGTCGTAATTCAGCCTTCATTTTTTCCACAATGGATGCATATTCTGGATCGTTGTAAACACTATGCATTTCATGTGGGTCTTTTTCCAGATCATAAAGCTCCCACTCGCCCAGATCATAGAAATGAATTAATTTATAACGCCCATCGTAAACACCTTCGTGACGTCTAACACTATGAACCGCCGGATATTCATAATAATGATAATAAATACTTTTACGCCAGTTTTTGGGTTTCTTCCCTTTCATCAAGGGCACCAGGCTCAATCCCTGCATATCTGAAGGAATATCTACACCGGCAATGTCAAGAAAAGTTTCGGCAAAATCCAGGTTTGAAACAAGATCATGATTCACCGTTCCAGGTTTGATAACGCCTGGCCAGCGAACTAAAAGTGGAGTTTTAAAAGATTCCTCATACATAAAACGTTTATCGAACCAACCATGTTCGCCAAGGTAAAATCCCTGATCAGAAGAATAGATCACTACGGTATTTTTTGCCAGTCCGGACTCTTCCAGATAATCCAAAATTCGGCCAACGTTCTCATCAACAGAGGCCACGCAACGCAAATAATCTTTAATATAACGTTGATATTTCCATTTTACTAATTCTTTGCCTTTTAGGTTGGCTTTCCTGAACTTTTGATTTTTAGGTCCGTAAGCTTTAATCCATGCTTCACGTTGTTCTGGTGTCATGCGACTGAGAAAACGTTTAGCAAATTGGCTGTTTGGATCATCTGCTCCCAGTTTTAAATCAATATCTAATCTCATGGTTTTTGCAATGGTCATATCTTGTTTTTTTGCAGCGGTTCCGCGGCCTTTGTAATCATCAAATAAAGTTTCCGGTTCAGGAATAGTCTTTTCATCATACAAATGTAGGTGCTTAGTATTAGGCGACCATTCGCGGTGTGGTGCCTTGTTTTGAACCATTAACATAAAAGGTTTGTTTTTATCTCGTTGGTTTTGTAACCAATTCAAAGCCTTATCGGTGATAATATCTGTAACATATCCTGTTTCTCTGTGACGCCCATCTTTTGTGATAAATTCAGGATTATAATAATGTCCCTGTCCTGGTAAAACTTCCCAGTAATCGAAGCCGGTTGGGTCAGTTTTTAGATGCCATTTCCCCAGAATTGAAGTCTGGTAACCTGCTTTCTGCAAAAGTTTCGGAAAGGTTTGTTGTGAACCATCGAATTTTTCCCGATTGGTTAAAACTCCATTTAAATGACTGTATTTCCCGGTCAGAATTACAGCCCGGCTCGGAGCACAAATAGAGTTAGTTACGCAACAATTGGTGAAAAGCATACCTTCGTTGGCAATCCGATCAATATTTGGTGTTTTGTTGATTTTAGAACCATAGGCACTAATTGCCTGATAAGCATGGTCATCGCTAAAAATGAAAAGAATATTTGGAGGTTGATGTTTTGCACAAGAAAAGGATGAAGAGAATAAAAATGCGGCTGTGCCCATGCCTAATACTTTAAGAAAGTTCCTTCGATTCATTTCGTTTTGTCTCATGGGTTCGCTCCTTTCAGTGTTTACTCATAAACATTGATTGTTCTAAATCGTGTTATTTATTCTAATAAAATATAATTTAAAATTGAAATAAACAAATTTTTGTTGTTATTAATAATATATTTGACTATACAAACCTGCTTTTGTTATAACCTGTTTATAACACATTTTGGTGCATTTTAATAATATTATTAAAATATTTGCTGATGAAATGCACGATTTTCCCAACCTTCCAAAACATCGCCTAGAGAATCTAATCCATGAGTAGATGGGGTAAGTATAAAGAAATACCCGGGATATATGTTACAAGAAGTAAAACCACCAGGCTAATAGCCAGGAAAGGAATACCGGCCCGAGCAACTCTCCCGATTGAGATTTTACCAATGCTGGAGGCCACAAACAAACAAATACCCACGGGCGGTGTTGTCAGACCAATAATAAGATTGAGAACACAAATGATGGCGAATTGAATGGGATCAACTCCAACAGTGGTGGCTACTTTTAGTAAAACAGGAAACATAATTAAAAGCGCCGCAATGGTTTCCATGAAAGTGCCAACAAATAATAAGATAACATTGATTAAAATTAGGATGATATATTTATTATGGGTTAAATTGAGGATCAATTCAGCTATCTTTTGCGGAATCTGCTCACTGATGAGAATCCATGCGAATAAATTGGCGAAACCCACCAGTACCATAATTGAAGCTGTGGTGATGGCAGATTTCAGAAAGGTTTTCAAGATTTTCTGAAAGTTGAGTTCCCGATAAATCACCAATCCGGTAAACAGGGCATAAACTACCGCTACTATCGAAGCTTCAGTAGGTGTAAAAATTCCGCCGACAATCCCAACCAGGATAATTACCGGCATCAATAAGGCCCAAAAGGCCTCAATGAATTTTTTCAAAAAGGCTTTAAATGACTGCCTGGGGTGCTTGGGATGACCTTTCCGTACAGAAAGCAGGTAAGCGGTCAACATGAGCCCCACACCAAGCAATATTCCAGGAATGGCGCCAGCCACAAACAATCTTCCCACCGATAACCCGGACATGGCACCCACAATAATCATCGGCATGCTGGGTGGAATAATAGGCCCCACCGTTGAAGAAGAGGCGGTAACGGCACAGGAAAAATCAACTTCATAGCCTTCCTTTTGCATGGCAGGGATCATGATACTACCCAGACTGGCGGTGTCGGCTACGGCTGTGCCCGAGATACCGGCAAAGAGCATCGAAGCGCCAACGTTTGCCAAACCCAATCCACCGCGAATATGACCGACAATAGTATTGGAAAAAGCGATAATTCTTTCGGTAATCCCACTGCTATTCATCAAATTACCTGCCAGAATAAAACCGGGTACACACAATAGGACGAAAACATCGATACCGGCATACATCTTTTGGGGAATAATAATGAGTGGAATGTTAGAAAATACTACATAGGTAAAAGACGCCAGACCCAGAGCAAAGGCAATCGGAAACCCTGTTAAAAGTGCCAGAATAAATACAACAAATAATACAATGGTCATTTTTCATTTCCGCTGTTTTTAATCTCTTTAAAATTGGTGTATGCTTCCATGAATAAGTAAAGACCCAGGAAAAAGGAAAGTATGCAGATACTAAAAAAGATGTAGGACATAGGGATATGCAGAGAAGGCGACTGCTGCATGGAACCAATTTTTACCAGATGGATTGATTGAATAAAAATAATTGCCATTAGAAAGACGATAAATAAATGTATGACCAGGTTAACTATTTGTCTGATTTTTTGCGGTAATAAATTGATAAAAGTATCAACATTGATGTAAGCATTATCCCGTACCGCCAGGCCTGCGGCAAAACTCACCATGAAAATGAAGGAAATACGGGCAGCCTCTTCGGTCCAAGGTGGGGCAGTAGGAAGAGAAAAACGGGCAATCACCTGAATTATTACTACAACAATCATAGAAACGCCACTAAGAATTGTGCCCGTTATAAGCAGTTTATCCAGAATTCGACGAAATACATCCATTTCAATTTAAATTAAAATATTTGTTTAAAATATTATTTAAAATAATTTTTCCTGCAAACAAATGAAATTTTTTTAATAAATTGAGAAAGCAATTTTGTTCTACTTGAAGGATGCCCTTGACACCATCGCATGTATGGAATCTTAATTCGAAATTTTTAGAGGATATTTTGTAGGCGTTTGAAATTTCCAGGCACATATCCTTAACTCTGTATTAAAGGTTTTAATAATGCCCTATTTAGCGCTACAGATTTATTTAAATTCTGAATTCCTGTTTTATTTTATGGCTTCAATGCGTAGATACAGGTCTCGCTGCTCTGGAGTCAAACTGTTAAAAACAGCATCTTTGGCACGCTCCATGAAGGCCTCCTTATCTACTTCGATAAATTGCATGCCTTTGGCTTTGAGTTCTTTTACCAGGCGTTTTTGATCTTCCAGAAATAGTTGATGTTCGTAATCCTGCATTTCTTTACCGGCTTCCAAAATAACTTGCTGTAAGTCTGTCGGCAGAGCCTGAAATTGTTTTTCTCCAATCACCACATAAATCCAACCGATAACGTGTTCGGTTAAATTAATGTATTTTTGTACTTCATAGAATCCGGCGCTGTAGATCAAGGCATAAGGATTTTCCTGGGCTTCGATAGTGCCCTGCTGAAGAGAGGTAAAAACCTCTGAGAAAGCCATGGGAGTCGGTTTAGCTCCTAATGCTGACCAAGCCTTCACGAACAGTGGTACATTGGGCACCCGGAGAATGATACCTTTTAAATCGTCAGGATGCCGAATGGGACGATTGGAGGTAAGATTTCTGGCCCCACGCTCGAACCAGGCGATGGGACGCAGTCCGATTTTGTCGATCATCTCCTCCTCAATTTCCTTACCTATTTCTCCGCCAGCAACTTTTGCCAGATGTTCTGAATCGCGAATTAAATATGGAACCGCACACATGGCTACTTTAGGTGCCCAGTTTTGTAAAGATTCGCCTGTGATGGTCATGTCTACCGTACCGGCCAGAATCCCAGTGATCATGTCCAATTCTTTCCCTAATTGTTCGTTGGGGTAAACTTTCACTTCAATACGTCCATTGGATTTCTGGCGGACCGATTTAGCAAATTTTAAAGCAGCTTTGTGCCAGACATGATTTTCGTTAGCCAGATGGCCAAATTTGAGCGTATATGTAGTGGACTTGTTTGAATTGTTCTTGCCACAATTGGAAATCAGCAAAGAAAGAAGAAAGATAAAAACAAAATTAAAAAAACGATTCATCATTTTATTTCTCCATATCTGATCCTGTGGTTATTCTTCTAAATTTCTAATCCGAAAAATAAGTCGCAATTAAATCAATCATATATTTTACGAATGAAAGAAATAAAATCTCAGCTAATAATTTTTGTTCATAATTTATCAAACAAATTAAAAGCTTTGAAAAATTAATCTGTATTTTGCCACCGAAAGAATTCGAAGGATATACGATTATTCGAAATTCCTTTCCTGAGAATTTAGTAAAAGTGTTAACCACCGATTTTAAAGGTACTTAAAAATTCAACTTCATTACCATTTTATGATTGAATTAAAAGTTTAATTAATGATTTAACTACTTGTGAGAATTTTTAGAATTAATTTTTGATCAGTGCATCTAATTATTAGTAGGGATGTCAGGAGCATTATTTTTTGGCAGCCATTTTGCCAATTCCGTTTTTATTCTTGCGTATTCTGGCTTTTTTGCCAGATTATTCCATTCCAGATCGTCATTTTCGTGGTCATATAATTCTTCAGAACCGTCGCTGTAGCGAATATAGCGCCATCTTTTTGTTCGAATGGAATGGTTACCGCGTTTGTAAGTCGTTAATGCTGGTATTTCCCATTTTGCCGCCGGATTTTTTAATAAAGGTAAAAGACTGTGTCCCTCTAATTCCGGTTTGGGTTTAAGATTACACAGATCAATCAATGTGGGATAGATGTCAATTAAACTCACTGGGGAATCACAGCGGCCACCGGGCTTTGTGACACCTGGTGCAACAAACATGAGCACGTTGTGGGTGGCTTCTTCCCACAGGGCAAATTTTCGCCAGTGAAGTTTTTCTCCTAAATGCCACCCGTGATCCGACCAGAGCACGATTATGGTATTATCGCGGTAAGGACTTTGGTCCAATGCATTGATGACCCGGCCTACACATTCATCAACAAAACTGATACTGGCCAGATAAGCCTGGACAGCTCTTCGCCATTGATTGTATTTGATGACTTTGGCATGGTCACCCTGTGGTTTGGCCATCTTTACACCGGCAGGCGGAACGTCATCCAGATCATGTTCATTAACGTTGGGCAAAGTGATCTTATCCAGGGGATACATTTCGAAATATCTGGGTGGTACATACCAGGGTAAATGTGGACGGTAAAAGCCACATCCAAGGAAAAAGGGTTTTTCATGCCTTTGTTGTAGTTGATTGATAACCCAATCTGCTACTTTCCAATCGCCCATTTTTTCTGCTGGAACATTTACCGGGCCCCAATCGAAATGCCCGGTTTTTGGAATACCATTCAGGGGGCGATTTGGTGGCATGGGATCGTCTGGTTTGTTTTTTTGCTGCGAAGGCCAGTAATAATTCCAGGAGGGTGGATCAGGAAATCTGCCGTGATAGATTTTGCCACTACCCATGGCTTTGTAGCCGTGTGCCATGAAATGTTGTGGTAGAGTTATCGCATTTTTTAAGACGGGACTTTTGCGCCATGGTTGACTATTTAAGTAAACACCTGAAGTGGAGGGCCGGATGCCGGTCATCAATGCGGCGCGAGATGGATTACAAGCCGGGGCTGCACAATAGGCTCTGGTAAATAATACACCGCGTTGCGCTAAGCGGTCCAGGTTGGGTGTTTTTACATCCGGGTGACCACCCAAACATCCAATCCAGTCGTTCAAATCGTCAATGGCGATGAAAAGAACGTTGGGTTTTGTAGAAATACTTTTGGCATAAGAGGGAATACCAGCAAAAGTCAAAGAAACGGCACCCAATCCTAAAGTTTTAAGAAAACGTCGGCGAGAAACTATTGTATTATTCATCTTCTCCTCCCTTTCAATTAAAGATTTTTTTACCAAATTCAAACATTTAAAGATGAATACAAGCGGTTTATTCGTTATTGCTTATTTTCTCTAGTGATCTGTTCAATCAGTTCACCACTGGTCGGCCAATGCTACTCTTTTTGCCGCTGTCAATTCATCACTTAAAGGTCGACATTCCAAACCGACATAACCACGATAACCCAGGTCATAAAGTTCCTTCAAAACGCGGGGATAATAAATTTCTCCGGTACCTGGTTCGTGTCTTCCGGGATGATCGGCAATTTGGACATAACCAAGCTGGTCAAAACCTTCTCGCAAATGACCGCAAAGATCACCTTCGCTGATTTGCATGTGATAGAGGTCCCAATTAATTTTAACATGAGTAGAGTTAACCTCCCGGCAAATGCGTACCGCTGGTTCACTGCCGTATAAGCAATGTCCTTTGTGGTCTACCCGAATATTCATGGGTTCCAGAATCAATGTTAGATCATGGTCTTCGGCTATAGGTGCGACTCTTTTCAGGGCTATAATGATGTTTTCGTGCATTTCTTCCTGTGTCATGCCTGGTTGGTCATCTCCACCAACAACGGTAGCTAATTTGCATCCTAATCTTTTAGCGACCTGGCAGGCCTCTTTAATTTTCTTCTCAAATAAATCATGGTTTTCCGGATTATTCATTCCTGGTTTGAAACCCCAGGCAGTGAACTGGGTGATTACCACACCTAATTCATCACAGGTTTGTTTAATGGCCGCAAGATCTTTTTTCTCGTAGCCCCAGAATTCAATAGCGCGAAATCCCAGAGAAGCCGTTTGACGAATTCTCTCAATAAAAGGGAGGTTTTTCCACCACATCTCAACATTCACGGCAAATTTCGTATGTGGTGTTTGGCCAATTTTCCTTAAATCTTCCACTGCGCAACTGAAAAAAAATGTGCCAGCCACTGCCAAAGAGCTTGTGGTTAAAAATTTTCTTCGGGAAATTGGTCCCATTTTGCCCTCTATTTTTTGGTTTAAACATGATTTATGATGTAAAGACAACGACTTGGCCAAATCATTCCAGAATGAAAAAAATGAGTGAGATGAATTTTATCTTTTTCATGGTTAACTTCTTTATTTTTTTATTATAATTTTATGATTCGTTTTTTAAATCCATAGATCTATCGAAAGTTATGAATATTCTTTTATTAAGTGACAATAAAACAATTAAATACAAATAATTTATTGATTTCCAGATAATTTTTGACTGAACCCATCAATTGTTTCATAAAAAAGTATTGAATTAATAAATAGATTTTAGAAAAGAATTATTCATTTAATTTGTTAAACTTTGTAGATCCCCAAATTCCAGCTAATAATGAACCCGAAAGATTATGCCAGATGCTAAAAATAGCGCCAGGAATGGCTGCAAGGGTAGAGAAATATTTTACCGCCAGTGCTACGCTTAAACCGGAGTTTTGCATGCCTACTTCAATACTTAATGTGCGGTTGGTTTTTTCGTCATAACCTAACCATTTAGGTAGCCAATAACCCGCTAGCAATCCACTTAGATTATGTAGAATCACTGCAAAAATAATAACGAAACCAACCTGTGAAAATTTTGCCTGGTTCAATCCTACAATAATGGCAATAATGATTACAATAGCGATAACCGAAATGAGCGGGAAGATCGAACGAACTTTTTTCAATTTCTCACCAAAGAAAGTATTAATTGTCGTTCCGATGACGACAGGAATAAGCACCATTTGAAGAATACTTAAAAGCATCTTCCAGAAAGGAACGGTAACAATTTGGTGGAGATAAAGATAACTTAAAAATGGTGTGGCAACCACGGCGATGAGGGTTGAGGTCATGGTTAATGTTATCGAAAGGGCTACATTACCTTTAGCCAGGTAACAAATAACGTTGGATGCGGTTCCACCCGAGCTACTGCCCACAAGAACCATCCCGGCAGTGATGTCAGGTGACAATTTTAAAGCTTTCGAGATCAGGAAAGCAGTAAGTGGCATTACCAAATATTGTAGTCCGACACCAACAAAAATAATTCCGGGTGATTGGATAACTTTTTTAAAATGATCCCATTTCAGGGTCATTCCCATGCCAAACATGACTACCGTCAAAAATGGAATAATAGCCGATTTATATGGAGAAAAAAGTTCAGGGCGAAAATAAGCCGCAATGGAAAAAAGAATGGCCCATAGTGGAAATAGTTGTGTAATCCTGTGAATCATAAACTTTGAATTTTTCCGGAATTTATTTTAGTGCAAACATAAAACCAAATTAACTTGATTCATTCAGGATAGTCCCCAGTTTCGTTTTTTATGCCAGTTTTTAATATATGATGATTTATTTTGATGTCCAAATTGCAATTTTATTTGTGTTTGTAAAATTCTGGACCGTTATAAATTCTACAGTTTTAATTGAGTCCTGTACACTGATTACACTGGTTAGCACGAATGGATTTCATAAATTACATGGAGAAAACAAAAAATAATTTTCATGGAGGCAATAGAAATAATCTATGAAAAATAAATAATTGATTTTTAGACTCTTTGCAGGCTGATCCCGAATTTTGAAATTATGGGGACACTGATTTTGTTGGATGACTTTCCCGAGGATATTTTAAAGATACATGTGGGGCAAATATTTTATAGAAGAAGAGCGAGGGGGTATTGGACTGAACACTTATGAAGTTGTGGTTGGAATGAATTTAAATTTTTAAGCAAATCGACGCCTTTGTAATATCAGCTTTTGAAGATGGAAACGATGGTTATTTTTTTTGGTTAATCGATCAGAAAATGTACCAGAAGGTTGTAGTTCGGGAGACCAACACTGTCGAGTGGAATGATTCTACTGGTATCCCTGAACAGATTACTGGGTAGCGATATCGAGAGCGGAATTGTCTTCTCGATTTGTCCAGAACCATGACATCTGAAACATTGAGCAAATCCTACAAATCCAAATCCGTTGCAGAGGGGACAGGTCATTTGTATGGGAAGGTCGATTTCAAATGTTTTTCTTTTTTGAGCTTCAGTACTGGACAAGTGGATTTCTACTTCAATAGTATTTCTAGTTTGTGCTTGCCATCTTTCCCAGGGGGATATACAATTGGTAAAACGATACAAAAAATAACCAGAGTACCGTTCTAGTCTACGAATATGACCTGACATTTTCAATTTATTTACGGAGAAATTTTGTTTCCTGGGAATCAGGGGTTCAACTGGAGATCGTGATCTATTTCGGTATTCGGGATAAGTTCTGATCCGGTATTGATTTTCTTTTTTTTCTTTTAAAGATCGGTCATAAGCTTCCCGGCGTTTTGGATTGCTTAAAACATCATAGGCCTCTTTAATTTTTAAAAATGGTGAAGAATCAGGCCCATAAAAGTCGGGATGCCATTTTTTTACGAGCTCCCGATAGGCTTTTTTAATCTGATCAATAGTTGCATTTGGTTCAACGCCTAATATTGCGTAATAATTTTTAGCCATGGTCTTATAATGTCCCCAATACCCATTCCTTTTTTTAATACAACGTTTTTTGTTTCTTTTAGTTCAGCAGTCAGGGAAAGAATAACACAGGTGACTGAATATAAAAAACCGGCGCATTTATTTATGCGCCGGTTTTAATGTGTGGTTCTTTATTAGCTGGTTTTAATTTCAATTTTTTTGGTCTTCCGTTGAGTTTCCGCTTTTTTCGGGATACGGACGGTCAACACACCTCGTTTGAATACCGCCTCAGCCTTATCGGCCTCCACTTCCGTGGGTAAGGGGATCTCCCGATGGAAAGCACCGTATGAACGTTCCATCCGATAGTAGCTGCCTTCTTTTTCTTCAATTTCCTGTTTCTTCTCACCTTTAATGGTGAGAACATCATCAGAAATGCTGATATCGATGTCCTTCTCATCCATGCCAGGAAGTTCGGCCGATATCCTGACTTCCTTGTCGGTTTCTTTTACGTCTACTCTTGGGAAATAGCTACCCAGACCTTCACTCCAGCGTGCTGGGGTGAATTCGCTGAAGAAGCTATCAAACAATCGGTTCATTTCTCTACGAAGGGCATAGAAAGGATCAAACCAGTCTTCATGGCGAATGGGAACATTTTTTTTGCTCCAAGAAGATGGCAACAGATCACGGATTGCCATAGTACCACCTCCTTTCTATTTATTAGTTATATTTCACTTCAATCTTTTTCGGTTTGGCCGGTTCAGCCTTTGGAAGACATAATTTCAGCACACCATTTTTGTAAGTTGCTTCAATTTTGTTTTGATCAATTTCTTCATTCAAACTGAAGGAACGTTCATAGTCACCGACTTCATATTCACCGTAGGCCAAATCAAAACCTTCCGGTTCGAAAGGTTTGACTCTACCTTTGATGCTCAATACATCCTTTTCCAGCATAACGTCGATGGATTTCTCATCCACGCCCGGCATATCCGCTACCAGGAATATGTCGCTATCGGTTTCGTAAATATCTACAGGTGGAACAAACACTTTACCAGCACGGGTTCTTTCGACTTTATCGACAGTTTCGGCTTCTCTTTTTTGGATGGTCTTTTTTTCATTGGCCATAAATCTCACCTCCTTTCATATTTTAATTGGATTTGATTTCAATTTTTCTAGGTTTGTCTGCTTCAGCGCGTGGTAATTCGATCGTTAAAACACCATTACGGAAGTTTGCTTCAACTTTGTCGCTTTCTACCATGAAGGGCAATCGAATCGTGCGCTCGAATTCCCCGAAATCACGTTCTTGACGATGGAATTGGACATTATCGCCTAATTCTTCTCTTCTGCGATTACCTTTAATTCTTACTTCGTCGTTAACAACGGAAATTTGAATATCTTTAGGATCGTAACCAGGCAACTCGGCGGTGAGTATAGCCTTCTCCGGATTTGTCCATATATTCACTGGTGGATAACTTCGCCATTCAGGTCTCCAAAATTCGTCAAATAAACGGTTCATTTCTCTTTGAATGCGGTTCATTTCTTCCCAGGGA
This sequence comes from uncultured Calditrichaceae bacterium, assembly GCA_964387645.1. Lineage (GTDB taxonomy): Bacteria > Calditrichota > Calditrichia > RBG-13-44-9 > RBG-13-44-9 > CAYLYM01. The sequence continues at coordinate 32,291 of CAYLYM010000024.1, forward strand.
TCGATTCTCATTAAATCCATCAGGCTCATGGTATCACCTCCTTTTTATTTTATTTTTTTCTCTATCGAATCAACTTTTCACTTTATTTTAATTACAAGTGATGTGCCAAAAATTGTAAGTTGAGTAATAACATAATATTATGTTGATTTTTTAGGCTTTCTGCTTTAGAATGGAAATAAGTCAAATTTTCAGAATTATTTAAAAAAAATCATAAAAAATTTTCAAATTATTCTGTCAATTTTTCAAGTATCTTTGACATTTATTTATTGGGAGAACAGATAAAGTATAAATTTGAGTGAAAAAAGTCGAAATATGGGTTTTGCTTTTCTAATAATGAGTTTATTTTCTTAAATCCAATTTATTCATCACATAGTGGTCTCTTCGCGGAACAAACCGCAGAGGCGCAGAGGGCGCGGAGTTTTTTATTTTCCTTTAAAAGACTCAAATTAAGAGAATATACGATGTCAGAACTAAAAATTGCCTAAAAGAATCCCTATGTACTGGATGTCGAACCAGGTGAGTACTGGTGGTGTGCCTGTAAGCGCTCTCAGTAGCAGCCTTTTTGTGATGGTTCACATAAGGACAATGGCATAAAGCCAATTCCAGTAAAAATTACTGAAAAAAGGCAAGTAGCTTTTTGCGGTTGTAAGCGATCCAAAAACAAATCTTCCTGCGATGGAATCCATAATTCACTTTCATGGTGGCTCACTCAAAAAATCATTTTTACCATCAAAACGATTTAAGTGTTCTCTAATGAGATGATAAGAACTGTCACATGAAATAAAATCCTGCTTATTTTCAAGAAAATTCACAACTTGCCACTATTAAGGATAAATTTAATATTCCATCTTACTTTTAGAATCTAAAGCTTCTGAGATTCTATGACGATTTTATCCCCATCCGGTGATTGAAGCAGAATTTGCCCGGTGGAATCGTTTAAACTGTCTCTTTCTTGGAGTAGGCCGCATTTTTCTAAAACCTTTTGTGGGAGCTGATCGGTTCTCAAAATGAAGTTCAAAATGGGTCTGGTAAAATCATCTGTCTGGAGTAAAGCGATGGTTATTACACCATCAGTCATTTTTGCCCTGGGATAGGGATTATTGGATTGATTGGTGATCTGGAAACCCAACTTCTGCCAGAATTCCACACTGTGTTTTAAATCTTTTGTTGGAAGACTCAGGTTGGAAAAAAGAAATTGAGTATCAGGCGTAATTTTTTTGCTTTCTGGTAAATCCTTTTCATTGAACTGAATCAAAGTGATTCCCAGACCATTGGGATCCATTAAAACTGCCGAAATAAACTTGCCCTCGCTTCGGATGATATTGCTAATTACCACCCCCTCTTGCTGTAATTTTTTCAGGCGTTTCTCCATATTATGTGCGAAATAGGTCAGGGCAGGCGATGGGAAACGATTCTGGCTAATCATCAACTCAACCTGACCATTGGACAATAATGCCCAGGGGTTTGGTCCTTCTAAGCGATTTTCTAATGGTTTAAAACCCAATTTCTGGTAAAAATTTTGAGATTGCTGAATATCGGTCGAAGAAATCGAAATAAATCCTTTCTTGCCTAATCCGGCTAATTTGCTTTCAGAATATCCTGTTTCTTTGTCACTCGAGCAATAAGTCAGAAATATAGTGATGATGGCTATAAGCAGGTAATAGATTCGTTTCATGGAGAGGTCTCCAGTTATTTAATACCACTAAATCTGAAAGAATTGTCCATCTGGGGCAAGCTTTTTTTCAATAATATGAATACTGCCACTTTGAAAGAATATCCTGAAGAATTTCAGTTTGAATCCCTACCCCCGTTTAAAAAACTATTGAGAAGAACATAAAAGTGTTCTATATTGAACCAAAATCAAAAATAATTGCTTCATTAGAGTAATTTAAATTAATAAAGTAAGAAATTAAATTTAATCTTTTTTCAAAGGATAAAGGAGTAAAGATTTTTGAGAAAGCATCTTACTAAGATTTTTCTTCTAATAAGCCTTTCAATATTGGTTTTATTTATCATTTTTCTCATCAATCAAACGGTCCAGGTGGTTCAACTGGCCGCGAGTTTACATCCGCTTTTTGGGAAGACGGTTTTATTCCTCCTGTTGTTTATTTACGCGATATTGGTGATTTATCCGTCAATTATGTACTTTCGTATGCCTGCACCCTTGCATCCGCCCGAAGAATCAGAGGGTCCTGCATTTGAAAAATATTTGCAGCAATTGTCTAAACGACTTAAAAAGAATGTCTATGTGCGGAATCTACCGCTGGAGGGACGGGAAGATTTAGAAAAGGCGCTGAAGGTTTTGGATCGTGAATCCACTGAACGCGTGAAAAAGGGGGCTACTACGGTATTTGTCACCACAGCCATCTCACAGTCTGGGAGGTTGGATGCTTTTATGGTATTGTTGGCTTTAATCCGTATAGTGTGGCAGGTTGCTCGCGTTTATTATCAGCGTCCATCGCCTCGGGAACTGATCCAACTTTATGCAAACGTAGCGGCTACCGTTTTTATTGCGAGTGAATTGGAAGACATCGATATCAGCCAACAAATTGAACCAGTAATTGGTAGCGTGCTGGGAGGAAGTCTCACCGGAGCCATTCCGGGGGTAAATATGGTTGCTGGGATCGTCACGAATTCCCTACTTACCGGGGCAGCCAATGCCTATCTGGCACTGAGAGTTGGTGTGATTGCCCAAAAATATTGTGGCACGCTTCTGCGAATAGAACGGAGAGCTGTTCGCTCTTCCGCTACAATAGAAGCTGCCCGTTTGTTGAGCCTGATTGTGGTTAATTCGGCTGGTAGTATTTCTAAAGCTATTATGAATGCCGCTATTAAAAGTCCTGGTAAGATATCACGGAATATTATTAAAAACACCTGGCAGAAAATATCCGGAAAAGATAAAGTTCAACCTGAAGATTCTCCAAATTCATAAAGAGCTTGACAGGGATAATTTTCGCAGAGGGACATCAGATCAGGGACGAAGCGAGTTTTAACTATTTATGAGGAATTCATGGAGAGGATTAGAGAATTGTATGTTGTCTTAGAGAATCGTCCGGGTGCAATTGGTGAAATGTGCCGGATCTTGAAAAAAAGGGACATCTCTATATTTGCTATCGGCGTATTTATTGATGCTGCCAGATTATATGTATCCGATCCAACAAGGGCCCTGGAAGGCTTGCTTGAATACGGCTATGAAGTTGAGGAAAGAAGTGTTCTACGAGCCGTTCTTCCAAACCGCAAAGGCGTTTTAATGGAGCTAACTGCCAAACTGGGAAAAGCTGGCATAAATATTGACTATCTTTATGGAGCTCTCGAAGAAAAGCAAAAGAAAGGAACCATCATCTTAGAAGTGGATAAACCTGATTTAGCTCTGAAAATTTTCCGCAACCATCAATTTTGACTGCTGAACAACAAACCAGGCAGTGTTTAAAAAAATAGAATTTTTAATTATTCTGGAACATTTTAAAAGAAAACTCGAATATCTCAAGTGGAATATTTAAAAGCCCCATTTGAGGTATTTTTTGGGGTAACAAAGTTTATAAGTCGTTGTTTTTATAAAAATTATGATTTTAGTGTGATATGTTTTTTTCTTTAGAAAAAAAATTTGGGTGGGTTAGCTAAAATAAGCCAGGAGGTAACCATGAGGAAACTATTCCCTTTATTGGGCATTCTGATTTTTGTCATTTTGGCACAGGGTTATTATCCGCATGATGCCAGAATCAAAAAAAGAGTTATCGTCGCTACCGCCAAGAAAGTTATTTTGGGTGTTGTGGTAAAGGATCTTGATGAGAAGGATAAAGAAGAACTCAAGGTTGAAAGTGGTGCAAAGATCGAAAAGGTTCTGGAAGACAGTGAAGCGGAACGAATTGGATTGCGTGAGGATGATGTGATTGTCCGGTTTGACGGTCAGGAAGTTAGGTCAGCCAGAGCTTTGAAAGAAATGGTTTCGGAAATCAAGGATGAAAAAACAGTTAAGATAACCGTTGTTCGGGATGGGAAAGAAAAAACCTTTGAAGCGAAGATTAAGCCGCAAAAACCAGAGGATGTGTGTGTGAAAATTATTGGTGAAGATGAAGATGTAGATGTAGATGTGGATGATGAGGTCTTGGTGGCTCCAGAATTCCCGGACATTAAAAAATTTTTCTGGGTTGGAAGCGAAAAAGGCGCATTTTTAGGGGTTCATGCAATCAATATTTCCAAACAGTTACTGGAATATTTTGAAGTAGATCATGGCGTATTGATTGAAAAAGTGATTAAAGACTCTCCGGCAGAAAAGGCAGGATTAAAAGCTGGCGATGTTATTACCGAAATTGGTAACAGAAAAGTAAGAGATTTTGAAGACCTGATACGAATTATGAATTATTACGATCCAGGAGACAAAGTGACTGTCTATTTCACCCGGAAAGGCAAGAAAAACTTCGTTGAGGTTGAGTTAGGGAAGAAACCCCATCATCGGATTTTCAAAAAAAGATTCAGGCCGGATAAAGACTTCTTCTTCTATCAATTTCATGATATTCCTAAAAAATTGCGTATGAAATTGAATAAATTGAGAGATTTAGACGAAGAGTTAGAAGAACTGGTGGACATTAATATTGAACTATTCATCTTGTAATCAGGAAATACGTTTTTATGGTTCAATCCTGGGTGGTGTTTTCTATATGAAAGCACTACCCAATTAAAATTTAAAGAGGTGAAAACTGTACATCAGCATTAAAGAACCATTTCTTTAATATTTCCATTTTACTCACTCTTGTCCAAAATAAGATTTTTCACGAAGAAAATAATTGAAAAATAAAGGATTAGCCTCCAAATTTAAAACGTAGATAACTAAATACATAAGGAGGCTTACCCTATGAACAAATTTAATAATATTTTCGGACAAAT
>CAYLYM010000025.1:0-36771 GCA_964387645.1 uncultured Calditrichaceae bacterium
TAACCAAAGGAGGTTTTTTTTTCAAATTTTTCCCGTGACCATCGGGAATTTCTGGTATATTTTTTATTCCTATTTATGAGTTTTTTAAGTGTTTTTATTTTGTATTAAATGTAAAAAATGTATTTTTTTGTTGATTATTAAGTAATTTTATTTGACTGATCGGTTGTTTGATTATTTTACACATGTTTTTTACTTTGTTAATTTTTGTAATAAGTCAGGGAGAGAGATAATTTTAAGTTGCTATGCTTATATCTATTAAATGAAGCATTTGAAAAATTATTTTACATTAATTTCCGTTATTTTTGCTATCGAATGAATTCGATTATTATCAGATTATCCTATACCCATTGAAGCACAACAAATTCCATTCTCTCCTATTTCGGACTAAATATTGATGTTAAGAGAGATTTTCCTGGTTTAGTGTCTTATTTAAAAGAGAAAATGCTGTTTAGTTGGATGTAGCTTCTTATGCAAGAATTTTACATGGGAACTATCCAGATGTTATTTTCTATCTCTAGTTTGATGTCGTCCAGGTAAACGGCTCGACCTGCCCCGCCAGGACGGAAATCTGTTACAATGTCTACGTGCTGGGATGATTTATTTAGGATTCCCTGATTGGCCAATTCTTCAGTTACTTTTTTGCCTTCAGAAGAATGCGGATCTGTTGTGTAACACTCTGGATAACTGGCGCCAATAGCAATGTGTAAAGTACCGCCAACTTTTTCTACAAATAAAGGATGTTTGAGTACCTTTTCAATTCCGTTGTTCATGCCAAAGGCGACCTCTCCCAATCGGTGAGAACCCTCGTCGGTTTCGATGATTTTCCTTAAAGTATCTTCTCCCTGTTCTGCCGAGTAATTGATGATCTTTCCTTTTTCGAATTGAAGGTAAATTCCCTGAATGGTGGTTCCGGAATAAAAAACTGGAAGGTCGACAAATATTTCTCCCTCAACCGTATTTGCGTCCGGACTGGTGAAAACTTCTCCATCGGGGAAATTGCGTGCTCCAGTGCATTTGATGATATTTTTGCCTTGAATGCTCATGTGCAAAGTGAACTTTTTACCGGTTTTTGGATGTTCGGTTTCGATTCTTATGGTTGAGCTTTTACACATTAACTGATAAATATCTTCTTCCACCTTCTCTAAAAATCGTGGATCCACTGTGGAGGCTTTGACAATAATTCTGGTGTATTCTTCCAAACTCATTCCCTCCAGATCGGCGAATCCTTTTGTAGGATAAAGTGTTAGCACCCAGGGCCTGGACAGCCGGATGTTTTTTAGGGGTTCGTCAGCTTTCATAATGGCCTGGATTTTATCATCAGGTAGATTGGCAAATAGTTTGGGATTTTCTGCACCCAGAATTTCAACATATTTTGTCATGGTTTCGTAGCGCATCTTGTGCCATTCCGGCACCCTTTTGATCTGCTCAAAGCTACCGTATTTGGCCATTGCTGCCCCCCAAACTTTTCCACGATCGTTATCGGGGGCTACCAGGTAGATATCAGGTATGGCACCGGCCTGAATGATCCTGTCCTGCAGTACTGATATAAGTGGCCAACAAACATGTTCACCTTTGATCATGACAATATCTTCGGGCTGAATCCCTTTCAGGGAATAATCCAGCAAGTAACCCGCCCAGGTTTCTAAATCTTTCCGGGATATTGTTCCTTCCATATTGCCTCCATGGGTTATGCTATTTTTCCATTCAGTAAATTTAAATATAGGCTTAAATGATAAAACATTCCACATTCTTGTGAATTTAATGGCTTTTTGAGATGCTCTGGGATTATAATTGACATCATATTTCTTATCTGGCTTAAATTGATTTTTAAAACGAAATGAGCTTTTGTTATATAATTATTACCTTCAATCTTGTTATTTACCCGTTGTACAAGATAAGAAATATTAATAAAAATTGAACTATGTTAGAATCTGTTTTTTTGAGCGATAGCCCCGTCCGCCTGTCCGGTGTCCAGACGGGGCACAAGGAAGTGACGTACCCGTCCGGTGGCCAGATTGACCTGTTCTGCACTGGGAAGTGGCAGGAGTTTCCGCTTCGCTCCAACCGGTGTCCAGCCGGAGCTGTGCCAACCCGACTAAGGCTAGAGGAATCTCTTTTTTCTGAGTTAAAAATCATTTTCTAATATTTAAAGATTTTTGTTTCAGTTCCCGATAATAGTTAATCCAAGAATAATATTCTTTGTAACTTTGTATCATTAATGTAATTCAAAGAAAAGGTAGTAAGATCAGTTGCTTTAAATGGTTTATTATTCAATAAATAAAAAATTGGAGAGTATATGTCTCGCTTACATCAATTAGCTATTAGTGATGAGGGATTTGTATTTGATCCCACAACTGGAGAGAGTTTTACTGTAAATCTCACCGGCTTGCTGGTTTTACGAGGATTAAAAGAAGGTAAATCCATTAAAGAAATTATTGAAACAATTAAAGAGGAATTTGATTCCACGCCCGAAGAAGTGGAGAGGGATATTAATGATTTTATGGTAAGATTAAGAATTCTGAAAATTATTGAAGGATGAGAGAAATGGAAGAGATTAAAGTAGGAATTTCCGGAATCAATGCGGTAGATAATCCAGGGCCAGGTGTGGGAGTTGCACGAAGCTTAAAAGAGGCAGAAGGACTGAAGGTGAAAGTCGTGGGATTAGCCTATGATGCTATGGAGCCTGGAATCTATATGGATTGGTTGATTGATAAATCTTTTATCGTCCCTTACCCTTCAGGTGGACATGACGAGTTCATTGCCAGATTGCTCTATATTAAAAATCATTATGGGCTGGATTTTGTCTTTCCCAATTTAGATGCTGAACTGCCAGTATATATTAAATATAGGAATGAATTGGAAAGAGAAGGAATTCAAACTTTTTTGCCCACCACCGAACAGTTTCGATTGCGTGGTAAGGATCGACTGGATGAGGTAGCAAAGGATATAGGGATCCAGTTTCCTGCTTCAGAAGTAGTGACGTCCTATGACGAACTCACCAAAGCTATCCAGAAGATTGGTTTGCCGATTATGGTTAAAGGTGCATTTTATAAAGCTTATCGAGCACATACTATACAGGAGGCTATGGGTTATTACAGCCAGATTGTGGCCGAATGGGGCTATCCCATTATCGTGCAGAAGGTAGTCACAGGGGAAGAAATGAATGTTGTAGGTGCCGGAGATGGTAGTGGAAACTCCCTGGGAATGGTAGGGATAAAGAAAATGTGGATCACCTCGCTGGGAAAAATATGGACCGGGGTTACCATCAAAAACGAGAAAATGCTTCAGGCTGCAGGTAAATTCATCGAAAAATATCAATGGCGCGGAGGCTTTGAATTGGAATGTATTGTAGATGGAGAAGATGTTTATTTAATCGAAATTAACCCTCGCTTGCCGGCATGGTCCTATTTTGCCACAGGGGTAGGAATTAACCTGCCCGCCAATATGCTCCGAAAAGCTTTGGGATTACCTGTAGGCGATATCCCTGATTATCCTGCAGGAAAATTATTTGTGCGATACACTTATGAACTTGTGACCGATATGGAACCTTTTCAGAAGATAACAACCAGAGGAGAAAATTAAGATGAAACGAAAATATGAAAAGCCTGCCATTCTGAAGTTACAAACGGGATTCATGAATAAATTTGGCAGTAGCCCGCTTTACACCAGGAATGTTCGAACAGAAATCGATGGTGTAAAGGTGGACGATTTGGTTTCTCAGTACGGCTCTCCGCTTTTTGTTTTTTCTGAGAAAAAATTGCGTAATCGGTTTCGGGATTTACATAATCTATTCTCTACTCGCTATCCAAATGTTACTTTTGGTTGGTCTTACAAAACCAATTATAATCAAGCTATTTGTGCCATCATGCATCAGGAAGGGGCGATTGCCGAAGTGGTTTCGGAATTTGAATATGATAAGGCCAGAAAATTGGGGATATCTGGTGAAAATATTATTTTTAATGGGCCACACAAAACGTTATCCGCTCTGGAGAAGGCAGCAACCGAAGGAGCTATGATCAATATCGATCACATAGATGAAATTACAGATCTGGAGAAGGTAGCTGATAAATTAGGGAAAAAGTTAAAAGTGGGGATGCGGATCAACATGGATACCGGTATACATCCACAGTGGTCCAGATTTGGTTTAAATCTGGAATCGGGTCAGGCTATGGATGCATTGAAACGCATGCAAACAGGGGGCAAACTGGAGTTAAATGGACTGCATTGTCATATCGGGACATTCATTCTGGAGCCGAATGCTTACTATCAGGAAGTGGAAAAAATGGTTCAATTTGCTTACACGGTAGAAGACCAATTTGGTTATAAAATTGAATATCTGGATATTGGGGGTGGATTTCCTTCGAAAATCAAATTGAAAGGTACCTATTTACCGCCGGATGTCGCCGTGCCTTCTATGGATGAGTATGCTGAAAAAGTTGCCGATGCCCTATACAAAAATTTACGACCTGGCGATTTCCCACGGCTTTATCTGGAAACCGGTCGGGCCATAGTGGATGAAGCTGGTTTCCTGGTCACCACCATCTTTGCCTCTAAACGCTTACCTGACGGACGTAAAGCCTATGTTGTCGATGCCGGTGTAAATATGCTGTTTACCTCCTTCTGGTACAAATTTAGTGTAGATATCGACCGGGAAGTTCAGGGCTTAAATGAACCATCGGTTATCTATGGTCCTTTATGTATGAATATAGATGTAGTAGACGAAGGATCTCTATTGCCACCTTTGGAAAGAGGCACGCGTTTGATTATTCACCCTGTAGGGGCTTATAATAATACCCAGTGGATGCAATTTATTGAATACCGTCCCAATGTGGTTCTCATTGGCGAAAATGGAGATGTTGAAGTCATCCGGGAAGCCGAGGATTTATCTGATATGGAACGCCGTGAAAAATTACCAGAAAGGTTAAAATTAAAATGAAAGAACACTTGAGAGCCATTTTCAATAGCTATTCAGAGATCTTCTTTATAAAAGGTTATGCTGTAGGCATTTTATTTCTCTTCGTCACTTTATTAAATCCCAACGTGGCTATTGGCGGTATTATCTCGGTTTTATCGGCTTATCTTTTTGCCAGGTTTATCCACATGGAAACGGAGTATTTAAAATCAGGCTTTTATACTTACAATCCTTTGTTGGTTGGTCTATCTATTGGCTATTTGTTCAAAATTACACCTTTTACCATCATTCTTATTGTTACTGCAGGAATATTTACCTTTGTTCTTTCAATTTTTCTTTATAATATTTTCTCTTATTATCTGCGTTTACCCGTTCTATCCATTCCTTTTGTGGTGGTGAGTTCTCTGGCTTATTTAGCTTCCTCCCAGTATTCGAATCTTTTTGTTACCAGTCTCTATCCGCATTTAACCTCAAATCTAGAACTGCACTTGCCACTGTGGATCAATGGTTTGCTGAAATCCCTGGGAGCCATCTTGTTTCTTCCCGATGTAATTGCTGGGGCTGTTTTTTTACTCCTCATTTTTTTCCATTCAAGGATTATGGGAATACTGGTGATTATTGGTTATTACACTGGTACATTGTTTAATGCTGCCATGGTTGGTTCCTTTCAACAAGTTTTTAGCGACATCAATGGCTTTAATTTTATACTGATAGCTATTGCCATTGGCGGTATTTTCCTTATTCCATCGCCCCAAAGCTATATTTTGGCAATGATTGCAGTAGCTACCTCTAACATCCTTCTCTCGTCTGTTAAAGTGTTCTGGGCCACTTACGGAATACCTGCTTTCACAATACCATTTAATTTTGTTTCTCTTCCTTTAATTTATGTTCTGGGTTTAATAAGTTTTCCTTTTGTCTCCCGTTATATTAAAAATTCGCCTGAAGAAAGCCTGGATTATTATATATCAATACAGCGACGTTTTCGTGGTACGGAACGTACTCTTAGTCTCCCATTTTCAGGAAAATGGAATGTTTATCAGGGTTTTGATGGAAAGTGGACTCACAAGGGAAGCTGGCGTTATGCTTATGATTTTGTGATTACCGATAAAAAGGGAAAAACCTACCGAAACGAAGGTGTCCAATTGGAAGATTATTACGCTTTTCGAAAACCAGTACTTTCTCCGGTTTGCGGAAGGGTTGTTCGGGTGATTGATAATTTGCCAGACAATCCCATCGGAGAAGTGGACAAAAAGAATAATTGGGGAAATTTAGTGATTATTAAAGATGAACGTGGATTCTTCGTGGAACTCTCTCACTTTGCACAACAGTCTATCAAGGTAAAGGAAGGTGAATGGGTAGAGCGTGGTGTTATTCTGGGATTATGTGGAAATTCAGGTTACTCGCCCCAACCGCATATTCACGTCCAGGTACAGGCCCATGCGGATATCGGTTCCTATACGTTGCCTTTTAGTTTTGTCAGCTATGTATCTGGTGAAAAGTTCTATTCAAACGATCTACCCGAAGAAGAGGAAATAGTTGAGCCATTACATCTCGATAAGAGCCTCGATGTTCGATTGACCTACATTTTGGATCAAGAATATACTTATGAGGTTTTAGAAAAGGGTCTGAAGAAATCTGAATTGAATTTAACAGTAAAAATGGCACCCGATGGCACGTTTTATTTTGATTCTGGCAAGGGCAGATTATATTTTGGCAAACATGAAAACACATTTTATTTTTATCAAATAGAGGGCAACGATCCCTACTTACATATAATATTTTCTGCTCTACCTCGTTTACCTTTAGGCTATAGAGAGCATCTTAGCTGGGAGGATTATATTCCAATCGGTATAATTTCTCGCGGATTAAAAAAAGCAGTGTTTTTGTTCCTGAGTTCTTTTTATCACGGACTGGCTCGAATTTCGGGAGAATTTAGCTATAAAAACAAACGTCTCATTGAAGGAAGGATATCGGCCAACATATTACAAAAAGAAGCCTTTTCCCAGGTTGTAATTGATGAAGAACTCGGTTTCCAGAGTATTCGATTTAATGATTTTGAATTCAGGAGAGTAGACAATGCATCCAGATCAAAATAATCCATCTTATTTAAGGACAGGAAGTACATTTATTCAGTTTGAAAAGCTTTTAATCTGGAGAAAACAGATTAGAAGGGACTCATTCTTTTTCCAGTTGTGGTTATGGGGTAAATACCTTCTACTGATGCTTATCATTTTAAAATGCATTTATTTCCCCGATGTTGCATTTGCTAAAACACCCATTAAAATAGTTATATCGCCTTATAGTGCTTATTTAGATTATCAAAATGCTAATTTAAAACAATGGGGATATAATGCTGGCTTGTATGGTTATTTAGGATACGGTATGAATCATGCTTTTGAAATAGATGCAAACTATACTTTTTTTGATATTGTTGATCAGTTGATCTTTCCTATTTCAATGGATTCTTCAATAGCCATTCCTTTAGATGATTTTACCCAGAGTGATATTACTTTTATTTATTCTAATTATAGCATAAAAAGGTGGAAAATCCGAACCGGGGTGCATTATTTAAAAACAGATGATAAATCAACCGATGGAAGTGTAGTCCTTTTTGTAGGTTTACATCGGTATGTGCCGTATTTTTACACTATCGGCGTGAATTTCTATAATTCTTTCTACCAGAATGCCAATCCGAGTTTGAACGTTTTGCAAATTTCACCGCAAGCAGGGTATTACTTTGGCGATTATTTCTCCTACGGTAGTTTTTATATCGATTTGCGTGTTCATTACATCTCTTTATCAGATGAAGTTGGTTGGGCTCAACAATCTTTTATTTCATTCAGACCATCCCTAAGTTATTTTTTTAAAAAATTAACTTTAAATGGATACTGTTGGTTTGGCGAACAGGCCTACGCTGTTCGTAATGATGGTTTTGTCATCTACTATTTGCCGGAAAAGTACAGAAGCGGTTTCGGTGCATCTTTAAAAATGCAGTGGAATTCAAATTTATCTACCTTTATTTCTTTCTCTAAAGAAGTATTTGAAGAATTGGGCAATTCAGCGGATGTTTTCTCCAGCACTGCGCTTTTCAGTTTAAGTTGGACTTTTTAAAATATCGAATTCTTTTGGGTAAATAAATCAGGAGAGTAGCATGAAAAAGGTTTTATTGCTTGGTTTAATTTTTGTAAGTTTAGCTTTGGCTCTTACAGATGAGGAAATAAAAGAGGCCTATCACAAATCCTACAACTACGAAAAAATTGGCGATTACCGGAATGCTATTAAAGCCATGATGCCCATATTTAAAGAATATCCGGATGGTTATACAGTGAATCTCCGGTTAGGGTGGTTGTATTATTTAAATGAGAATTATGCCAATTCCATTGAGCATTATCAGAAAGCTATGGTGAAAGCCCCTTATTCTCTTGAAGCCAAATTGGGTTATACTTTACCACTTTTAGCCCAGGGAAAATTCGAACAGGTAGAAGCCGAAACATACCAGATTTTGAATATTGATTATTACAATTATTATGGTAATCTCCGACTGGCATATGTTTTAAGAATGCAAGGAAAATTGGAGATGGCCGAAAAAGTTGCGCTTAAAATGCTCACCGCCTATCCAACTGATGTCAGTTTTTTAACCGAATATGCATTGATTAAATTTGCTCAGGGTGAGAAAGAAACAGCCTTGAAAACTTTTATGGATGTACTAATTTTAGATCCAGAAAACGTAACAGCCAAAGAATATTTGAAAAAATAAAAAATGCGTCTTGTCAAGAATTTCTAATTTTAAGGATGAAAGATTTATGAGAATAATATTTATTGTATGGATTTTATAGCTTTTCAACTAAATTGTACCTTTGAATTTTTGAGTTGATTAGAATCACTGATATTTTTTATTTATGCATTATATATAAAATTTTGAATTTTATTAACAAAAATTGTTCTTTTTCTTGAAAAATTTAATTAAAGATTAACCATGGAAAAACAACGAAAAATATTGGAAAAAATTTCATCATATCGTCAAAACATTGTTTTATTAACCGCAGTGAAAGAGGGACTCTTTGAGATATTTATGTTACAAAAAAAACTGGATATTCAGAATGTGGCTCAGGGGCTAGGATGGACCGAAAGAGGTGCAGAAATATTGTTGAATGCTTTGGTTGCTCTGGGATATTTGGAAAAAAATTATAGAAACTATCAAATCTCACCTTATTATCAGGATGTATTTACTGAAGAAAATTATCCATTTCTAAAACAACGTTTAATCCATCACTGGCGTTTGATGAGACATTGGCAGCAATTAGATAAAGTTTTAAAAAGTGGAATTCCAATTAAAGAGGAATTAAAAAAAGAACGAGAGGAGAATATAAGGAATTTTATCCTGGCCATGGCTCAGGGAGAAAAGCTAAATTTACCTATATTGTTAAATAAGGTATCCCTGGAAGGGTGTACTCATTTACTTGATGTGGGTGGTGGGCCGGGATTATTTTCCATTGGTTTTGTAGAAAAATACCCTGAATTGCAAGCCACAGTATTTGACCGGCCGGAGGTTGAAGCTATAGCTCGGAAGTTTTTTCAAAAATCTTCAGCAAAAAATCGACTACACTTTCGAGGCGGGAATTTCCTGTTCGATGATTTAGGTAGAGGTTACGATGTCGCACTGCTTTCCAGTATATTACATATTTACAGTCCCGAAGAAAATATATCACTATTGAAAAAAGTGTATGATGCACTGAAAGAGAGGGGGAAAATTATTATTCGAGAATTTTTCTTAGATAGAACAAAGACCAGACCGGTTGACTCAGCGCTTTTCGCTGTAAATATGTTGGTCAATACAGAAAGAGGTAATGCTTACAGCACAGAGGAAATTCGTAATTGGTTGAAGATAGCTGGATTCCGAAAGAGCAGGAGGATTTGTCTGAGAGGACCTGTTGGACTAATGGAAGCCTTCAAATAAGTATCTGTTTTCAGTTAAGATCTTGTTAAAATTATTTTTGCACCCTTGTTCAATTGTGAACAAATTTATCCATAATAAAAGTATCACCTACATTAAAAAGTAGTACTCGATCCTTAAAAACTCTAAAGAACCGATCTATGGCCCGGAATCCGCAGCAATGGAGTGGGATTAAATAATCGGGCTGTAATTTAATTAAATTTTCCAAAATCTTTTCAATTTTCTCCTCTGATGCACGCTTTAAGTGCATTCCGCCTATAATAGCATGTATCCGATTCGCTTTTAATATCCGCATAGCATGTTTTATAGTATTGATCGGTCCAGAGTGGCTACAGCCTAAAAGTATTACCAGACCTTTTATTGTATGAATTATTAAAGCCATATCATCATGCAATTCATCGTGAATAAAACTTTCTAACACTTGTTCCTGGTACGACTCATCGATGCGTTCGTAATAATTTAATCGTGGAATTTCTCCTGAAATCCACACATCAGGTAAAAGTTCTTTAGCCCTGGTCTTCAAATTGAATTGAACCCCCAGATTTTCCAGTTCTGCCTTTTCCCATGGGACGCCTATATCCACCTTTTCTTCATCAATGATGTTAAATTTTTTGTTAAATAGATTAGGGTGACAAAATACTTTCAAGGGCCGGATTTGGGCTGCAAGCTCTTTTAATCCACCGGTATGATCATAATGGCCATGGCTGAGAAATACTGCTTTTAAGTCTGATAAGTTGATTCCTAAATTTATAGCATTATTTAGAAATACGCCGGTTTGTCCGGTATCAAAGAGGATTTTTCCATCAATAGTTTCAACTAGAATGGATAAACCTTGTTCACCCATTAGTCGGGGATTTTCTACACGATTCTCACATAAAACGGTAAGTTTTAATTGAGAAATCATGAAATACCTCCCAATTTTTTATCTTTTGTATTTTACAAATTTTATTTTAATTTTCAAACTCTATTTCCTGCGGATTGCTAAAATTTGTAATATTAAACCCTTGTTGAAAAAGGTAAAAATGATGGATAGTAGTCAAAACGATTTTCTGAACACTGAAGAAATATATTATTTAGCTTTAGGTGAAACTACAAGGATTGGCGCTTCGTCACATTATTTACGATTAGGAAGATGGGGAATTATATTAGATACAGGAATTGATCCATGTCATCAAGGTGAAGAGGCACTTCCTCGTTTTGAACTTCTAAAAGAACATCCTGTCAACGCGATAATAATTTCTCATGCTCATTTGGATCATTTAGGTGCCTTACCTGTTGCATTGCGTTATTTCCCTCAAGCTCGCATATATATGACTCCTCCAACAGCGGTTCTAAGCGAGATTTTATTATTCCACTATCTGAGAGTTCAAAATAGAAAAGCGGAAGAACAGTGGGAGCCTTATGTTCCTTTATATTCTGAAGCTGAAGTAGAAAATCTGCTCTATCTCTTTCAAACATTTAAGTATAATTTCCCGTTTAGAATACATGGTTTTCAAGAGAGTAATATTGAGATTACTTTTTGGGATGCCGGGCATATTTTAGGATCGGCAGGAATAGAAATACAATGGCGGGGAAGAAAAATTTTTTACACAGGAAATACCAAGAAGAGTTCACAATTTATTTTAAAGGGAGCACGCTATCCCAGGCAAACAGATATTCTCATCACCGAAACAACCTATGGCGCCGATTGTAGAGCGTCTCGTATTAAAAAAAGTAATGAAGTTAAAAGGTTTGTGCAGTTCCTGAGTGAGCACATTCGCCTGGGAGGTTCTATTTTAATACCTGTTTTTGCCTTGGGCCGAACGCAAGAGATATTGATGCTTTTGCATCAATTAATCATGAAAAATAGATTGCCTGCTGTTCCCATTTATATAACAGGATTGGGAAAAGAAATTAACCGAATTTATGATAGGCAATTGCATAAGGTATATCCTGAGTATGACTGGAAAAGATTACAGACAATAACTTACAACTTGCTACGTGGACGTCGATTCCAGAAGCCAGCAATTATTTTAGCAACATCCGGGATGATGATTCCCCGAACCCTTTCATATGAGATTGCTGCAGAGTTTTTAACGGAACGTCGAAATGGCATTGCGCTGGTGGGATGGGCTGATCCAGAGACACCTGGAGGAGCTTTAAGAGAGAAAAAAATAGAAGAAATCAAAATAATTTTTGGGGTAGATCAGATACTTTGTGGGATAGAAATGTTCTATTTTTCTGCTCATTCTCATCGTGAGGAGTTATTGTCGATGATTGAGCAACTACGACCTGGTAAGATTATTTTATGTCATGGAGAATTAGAGGCTCAACTTTGGATTAGGTCTGCTATAGAAAATCGTTTTTTAAAATCGAAAATAATATTGCCTAAATCATTTCATTTTATTAAATTATAAATAGTTATAATAATTATTGAGACAATTTTTTAAAATGAGAGAAGGACAAACAATAAATTTATTCTTGCAATAAACTTTTCATGTCTTTAAATTTATCTGCTTTAAAATAAATAAGTCATAAATTTTAGTGGGTGAAATAGCTGTTCCGATATGTTTGAAGATCTGACGGCGAAGCTGGAATTGACGCTGAAAAAGATAAGAGGTCAGGGAAAACTTACAGAGAAAAATATCGCTGATTCTCTTAAGGATATACGACGGGCTCTCCTTGAGGCTGATGTTAACTATAAGGTGGTCAAGTCGTTTATCCAAAATGTTCAAGAAAAAGCTGTTGGTGAGGAGGTAATACGTAGTGTCACTCCTGGGCAGCAAATTGTTAAAATAGTTCATGATGAACTTGTCCAATTAATGGGGCGTTCTCACGTTGATTTAAAAATGGCCGGTATACCGCCGACCATTATTATGTTATCTGGTTTACAAGGGTCTGGTAAAACCACATTTGCTGCCAAGCTTTCCCTTTATTTACGGAAGAAGGGACGACATCCGATGATGGTTGCAGCAGATATTTATCGTCCTGCAGCTATCAATCAACTTCAAATATTGGGAAAAGGCTTGAATATTCCAGTATATACGGAAGATTCAGGAGATGCAGTAAGAATTTGTAAGAATTCAATTAACGCAGCCCGACAGCAAGGTTGTGATGTGCTTATTCTGGATACAGCGGGGCGGCTGCATATAGATGAAGAAATGATGCAGGAATTGGAAAGGATCAAAGCGGAAGTAAAGCCGCACGAGATCCTATTCATTGCTGACGGCATGACTGGACAGGATGCCGTGAATGCAGCCAAACAATTTCTGGAACGGCTTGACTTTAGTGGTGTTGTTCTTACAAAAATGGATGGTGATGCACGAGGTGGAGCAGCCCTTTCCATAAGAGCGGTAACTGATCGTCCGATTAAGTTTATCAGCGCTGGTGAAAAACCAGATGCTATTGAAGTGTTTCATCCTGAGCGAATGGCTTCTCGAATTCTGGGTATGGGGGATGTGGTTTCTTTAGTAGAGCGTGCTCAGGAGGCAATTGATCTGGAAAAGGCGCGAAAATTAGAGAAAAAGTTAAGAAAAGAAGAATTTACCCTGGAAGATTTTTATGAGCAGCTTCAACAAATCAAGAAAATGGGACCTTTGGAACATATCCTGGAGATGATACCTGGAATAGGTCGGCAAATAAGGAATGTTCCTTTTGATGACAAGGCTTTTGTCAGGGTGGAAGCAATTATCAATTCCATGACGCCTGAAGAGCGAAGGAAACCGCAAATTATTAATGGGAGTCGTAGGCGGCGGATTGCGCTTGGTAGCGGAACGCGGGTCCAGGATGTTAATCAGTTGCTACGGCAATTCGAAGAAATGCGAAAAATGATCAAAAAGATGAAACGTGGTAAATTTAAAGGTGCATTCAGTCCAGGTGCACTTCCTTTTTAGGTAGATGAAAGTTGAATAAAAATTGGAGGTAAAATTTGGCAGTCAAACTCAGATTGCGACGTATGGGACGGAAGAAACGTCCATTCTATCGGGTGATTGCAGCGGATTCTCGTGCTCCCCGTGATGGAAAGTTTATTGAGGAAATTGGTTATTATAATCCGCTTACTGATCCAGCAACTATTGAGATAAAGGAAGATCGTGCTCTGTATTGGCTGGGTGTTGGGGCCAAACCCACGCCGACAGTCAAAAGTTTGCTTCGTAAAAAAGGAATTATCTTAAAATTCCATTTGAAGAAGCAAGGGCTTCCTGAAGAGAAGATTGATGAAGAATTGAAAAAGTGGGAAGTCTTGCAGCTAGAGAAACAACGCCGTCTTGAGGCTGCCAAAATGTTGGAAAAAGAAGCAGCAAAAAAGACGGAAACTGAGTCTCAGCCTGAGGTAGGTACTGAATCTACAACTACCGACACATTGGTTGCTAAAACAGAGAGTGAAAATCCATCAGAAGAGATCAAGGCTGAGCAAGATAATTCAGTTGAACAGATTAATGAAGAAAAAACTGAATGAGTGGTTGTAAAGCATTTAATCTGGAAGTTAGGCGATAGATGATTAGCACAATCAACTAATTTGTGTAAAGGAGGAAAAGGTAATGAAAGAATTTGTCGAATTCATCGCTAAGCATCTGGTGGATAAGCCTGAAGAAGTAAAGGTTACTGAAGTCGAAGGTGAGCGCGTTACGGTCTATGAGCTGCGAGTCGGTGATGGTGATTTGGGTAAAGTGATTGGTAAGCGAGGACAAACTGCCAAGGCAATACGAACACTGTTGAGTGCTGCTGCAGCTAAGATGGGAAAACGCGCTGTCCTGGAAATTTTGGAATAATAACTGCTTGAAAGGTCTTTGTATAAAAATTCGATTCGGAGGAATTTATGCCTCCGAATCTTTATTTTATGAGCGAAGCGCCAGAAGAGTATATCTCGGTAGGAAAGATCGTTCGAGCCCATGGCATAGATGGATGGCTTGTTGTTCAGGTTTATTCCGGGCTCTCGGATCGTTTCGATAATGTAAAGGTAATATATTTTAGCGGATCTGCTGGTATAGAAGGAAAAATTCTATCCGGTGTTCAGCTAAAAGGGAATTTACTGATGATTCGGCTTAAAGGTGTGAAGAACAGGGAAGAAGCAAAAGCGTTCATCGGTAAAGAAATTTTATTACCGGAAACCCAACGGATAGAATTGCCCGAGAATACCTATTTTATTGATGATCTTATTGGCATAGAAGTCATTGACGTTGATGGGAATTTTATTGGTATTCTTCAGGAAGTACTAGAAATGGGTGGGAACGATCTGTATGTGGTGCGAAAATCGGAAAAGGAAACGCTTATTCCGGCAGTTAGTGAGTTTATTAAAGAAGTCGATATCAGCGCTCGAAAAATGGTGGTTCGTTTGTGGGAAGGCATGTAATGCGAATTGATGTGATTACAGTTTTTCCTAAAATTATGCGCGATCCTTTAAATGAAAGTATATTAAAACAAGCCCGCAAACGAATTAACCTTGATGTGAATATAATTGATTTAAGGGATTTTGCGCAGGATAAACACAGGACGGTGGATGACACACCTTACGGTGGTGGCCCGGGAATGATATTAAAACCTGAACCACTTTTTAGGGCGCTGGAATCAGTTTTATCTAATGAAGAAGAAAGAGAAAAGACAAGAGTTATATTTCCAACGCCGCAAGGTCAGTTGTTCGATCAAGAAATTGCTCAAGAATTGAGTAAGGTAGAACATCTGGTCTTTTTATGTGGACATTACAAAGCGGTTGATGAACGTGTTATTGAGACATGGGTAACCAATGAGATTTCCATAGGAGATTTTATTGTTTCGGGCGGAGAGATTCCGGCATTGTTAATGATTGACGCAATTGTTCGTTTGGTTCCCGGAGTTTTAGGAGATATCGAATCGGCGCGGACAGATTCTTTCCAGAATTACTTGCTGGATTGTCCTTATTATACTAGGCCGGAAAATTTCAGGGGGATGCGGGTTCCCGAAATTTTATTAAGTGGGCATCATCAAAAAATTGAAGAATGGCGAATGAAACAAAGGGTTGAAAGAACGCGTTTACGTCGTCCAGATTTGTTTAAAAAATATTTAGAATTAAAAAACAGAGAATAAAGATAGATAAGGAGGATAAAGAAATGGACATTCTACATACGGTAACAGCAGATCAACTAAGGTCAGACATTCCTGAATTCCGGGCAGGTGATACAATTGATGTTTACATTAAAGTTATCGAAGGGAATAAAGAAAGAATACAGTTATTCAGTGGTGTGTGTATAAAACGTCATGACAATGGAATAAATTCAACTTTTACTGTGCGTAAAATATCAAATGGTATAGGGGTAGAGCGAATTTTCCCGTTGCATTCGCCACGCATTGAGAAGATCGAAGTGAAGCGACGTGGCCGTGTCCGGAGAGCAAAACTCTACTACTTGCGCAAATTGCAGGGAAAAGCTGCCAGAATTAAAGAGAAAAAAACTTATTAATCCCAAAAGAAATTCAAGCCGCCTTAATCAGGCGGCTTTTAATTTTCTATGGATAGTGTCGAACCTCTAATTACTAATTAATTTAGAGGCTTATTTATTTCTCATGGTTTTAAGCTGCATATTCATTTAGATAACTGATCTCAATTGCCTATGTCCCACCAGTTTATTTTTATTTGCCCATCTTGTAAAAAAGAGGATGCTGTTAGTAAAACATCTTGCACTTCGTGTGGAACCCGATTTTATTTTAAGTCCGATAGAGTCATCATTAACAAAAAGTCGTGGACTTACCCCGAGCTTTTTAAATGGATGCGAGAGACTATATCGGTAAACTACACTAATTTGGATACCTGGAGATGTTTAAATGATAGTAAATTTTCTATTAAAGATAAAATAATAAGGGTAAGTCAAGCGGCTGACTTAAAACAGGGAATTGTTCAGAAAAAATTTACTGGTTATCGTAAAATGTTTTGTAGAAATATCGAGAAACCAGTTATAATAGCTAAAGGACAATTACTGTTAGGTGAAAATGAGTTTTATTTTAAATCTAATTCAAAATTATATCGATTTCGATATCATGATTTAACTTGTGTGACTACAAACGGTCATTATTTTGAGTTCAAAGTAAAAAAACAACCATTTTACCAGATCCGGTTTCATCGTGAAAGTCCTTTAAAATATGAGATTATTTTTCAAAAGATATTGTCGGCAATATATGATCCAGCGAAAATTGTTGAGTTTCAACCGCGGATGCGAATTTACGAACCAACCTGTCACACTATCCCGTTGAGCATTAAATCAACTGAATCAGTGCAGACAGGTCTTTTGGAAAATCTCATCAAAAAAATCCTGCTCTTACTTTTGAAAATATTTTTTATGGTAATGGGACCAATCACTGTTAAAGGCAGGGAAAATTTGATAGAACAGCCACCTTTTATTACCCTGGTCAATCACCAAAGTACCTTTGATCCTCTAATCATATTGACATTTTTAGATAATCGTCTGGCTTTTCTAACAAAAAGTACTTCTTTTCTTAGATGGTTCGAAAAAATATTTTTAAAAATCGGCCGTTGTATTCCCACTACCAGATACCAAAATGATCCGATAGTTATTTATCACATATTAAAAGCTTTTAATCATGGAATTCCAGTTGGAATATTTCCTGAAGGGGAAAGAAGTTGGGATGGGGAAATGCAGCATTTTAAAATGGGTGTAATACGATTATTAGTAAATTTACGATTGCCAATAGTACCGATTATTTTAAAAAATGCTTTTTATTTTATGCCTCGATGGCGTGTGTTCCCCAGAAGGCAAAGAATGGAAATCATTGTTAAACCGCCGTTTTGTTTAATTCCAGATGTTTATAATTGCAAAGATCTACAAAATTTCTTAGAGAACATTTTCAAAGAAGAAATTCAAAAATTTTAAACATATTTTTTTGCAGAATCAAAATGAAGCATATTGGTTGACAATCAAAATAGGTTTCAGAACGTCCGAAAATTTTAGAGAAAGATAACTTTAAGTTAGTCATTAACAAATGAAAGAATATATTGAGGTTAGAGAGTATTTATATTACTTTCTGAATGTATAGATAAAGCTAAAATATAGAATTGAGATTTAATTATATTTAGAAGAAAAGTTGTGAAAAAATTTAATATCTACCAATGGGTGATTTTATTCTTTTTAATTTTTTTATTATTGTGGCGTTGTGCTCATAAAATGCCACCCAGTGGTGGGCCTGAAGATAGGACGCCACCCAAGGTTATTTCAACTTTTCCTCAACCTGATTCTGTGAATATCGAAAACCTTCAGTATATCGAAATTGTATTTAGTGAGTCGATAAACAAAACGAGTCTGTTTGGAAATTATTGGATAATTCCAGAACTACCCAGCGGATTCGAATTGGAATGGAAAGGAAGTCGAAAGGTTCGTTTTTGGTTGAAAGATTCTTTAGAAAAAAATAGAACTTATGTTTTTACCTTGGGTACGGGGATAAAAGATTTACGAAATAATGGCCTCTCTACGCCTGTACAACTGGCCTTTTCTACTGGAACAAAACTGGATAGTGGTTCAATAAAAGGAAGGGTGTATTCCGATCAGAGGATTGAAGGTGTTTTTATCTATGCTTATCCTCTGTTTCCATCAGTTCAGTGGGATTCGTTATTATTTCAAAAAGCGCCCTATTTTAATCAGATTAATAAACAAGGAGAATTCCAGTTGAATTATCTGGCAGAGGGAAGGTACCGTATAATTGCTCTGAAAGACGAGGATTTCAATAAAATCTACGATCCTGAAACAGACTATATAGGTATACCACCTTATGATGTTACAATTAACGGAATATCTTCCAGAGTTTTAAACATCAATTTTTACCTCATTCAAGAAGATACCACTCCACCCAAAATTGTTTCTGTTGATACTTTGTCTGATCGCGAAATTGTGGTAAAGTTTGATGAACCAATTCACTGGACAGGAAAGATAAAAGCGTTTGTTCAAGATACAGCAACTTCGATTATATATCAACCCATGGGGATAAGTTTAAAATTACCTGAGAAGAATCAGATAAGTTTAAATTTCAAAGATTTACCGCAGAAGAAATATCTGAAGTTGAATCTACTAAACATAGAAGATTTTGCAGGAAATCTACCCAAGGATTCCATTTTAACAACATTTTTTACAACTGCTTCCTTTCAGGATACCATCTCACCACGTTTGGAGGGGATAGTACCTTCAGATGGAGCTCAGGACATTCCTTACGATGCAGAAGTGCAAGTGTCTTTTTCTTCGCCAGTAGATACCTCTCTTTTTTCGAAATACTTTTCTCTAAGAGAGAAGAAAGGCAAAAAAGTTGATGGAAAATTTTATTTTATTGATTTAAAGAAGCCAGTTTTTAAGCCGGATTCGATTTTAGGTAAGAATAAAACTTATCTGGTAAATATCCGTCTCGATAGCCTAAAAGACATTTTTGGTAGGTCGTTTTCAGATACCATTGTGAGTACTCAGTTCACAACCATTAGCTGGGCTGATCTGGGAGATATCTCCGGATTGATCGTTTCAAGCGACACTAGCTGGAATCAGGCGATTATTGAGGCTAAAGCTGTTAAAGGGGATGCTGTTTACCGAAAAGTGGTTAAAGTTGGTCAGGAGTATCTCTTGCCTTTTTTACCCGCAGGTGCTTATTTAATGACTGCTATTATCGATGTTAATAAAAATGGTGTATGGGATAAGGGAAAATCCAGTCCCTGGGAATTTTCAGAACCATTCATAGTGAGATCTGATACAGTTATTGTGCGAAAACGGTGGACAACTCAGGGGATCGATTTCTATTTTGAAGAGGGATATCGAGAATGAGCCGTCGAATTCATTTTACGAAAATGCATGGCACGGGGAATGATTTTATTTTAATCGATAATCGTTCACACTTTTTCACAGGGGAGGAACATGAATTATTCAGGAAATTGTGTCACAGACGATTTGGCATAGGGGCAGACGGTCTGATGCTGATTGATTTTTCCTCTCCAGAATTTTTTGAATTAAAATATTTTAATGCTGATGGTAAAACCGCCGAAATGTGTGGAAATGGAGCAAGATGTGCGGTTTATTTTGTTTATTTACTGAGTCAGCAAAATCATCAATTTGAATTCAAAGTTTGCGGCCAAAAATACCGGGGAGAAGTTAAAAACAAAGATTGGGTGAAAATTTACTGGAATTTTAATCCCATAATCCAAAATATAGACGAATTAGAAAATGTAGTGTCTCATGAATTTGCTCATTATGCTTTTATCAATAGTGGAGTGCCACACCTTATCCTTGAGACAAAAAAGCCTATTGATCAAATTGATGTGGTGAAAATGGGAAAATACTTTCGATATCATCCATATTTTTTACCACAAGGTACCAATGTTAATTTTATTTCTATTAACCAGAATGGCGTGCAAGTTCGTACTTATGAAAGAGGTGTAGAAGGTGAAACACTGTCTTGTGGAACGGGAGCTTTAGCTGTCGCCTGTGCAGGAGTTTTGTGGGACAAGATTCAACTTCCAGTTAAAGTTTTTACCAGAGGCGGAATGTTACGCGTTGGGAAGGATAATTCAACTGGTAAATTGTGGTTGGAAGGACCGGTGAAAACAGTTTTTTATGGTTTTTTTGAGCAACAATATTTTGATGAGTTTAAAATTAAAATATTGGAAACAGAATAAATTATTCAATATTGGGAAATATTTGTGTGTATTAAAAATATTGAATAAAGTTCTAATTAATTTTCGAATGATAACTTATTTTTACATTACTTAAAATATAACCGTCCGTTTTTTCTTGAAATTAATTTTTTAGCAATTTAAATTATAAAAAATTCAAAAAATAATGATGAAGGTTAGATATTTACTATTTTTACTTTCTTTTATCATTTTTGCTTGCTCGAAAAAAGTAACAAAAGTGTCACCTGTTTTAGAAGGTGAAATAATTGAAGCTGATGAGATTAGAGCAGAAAATTTGGTGAGCGATGGTATTGATTATTACAAATCCAATGAGTTTCATAAAGCTGTTACCGTGTGGAAGAAGGCTTTGAAGATTATTCCCGATGATGCAGAGGTAAATAATTTTGTCGGTTTAGCATATTATAAATTGGGTAAATTGGACAGTGCTATTATATATTATAAAAAAGCAGTAGAACTGAATCCTGTTTATTATCAAGCCTGGAATAACTTAGGTTATATGTATTTTTTAAAAAGTGATTATCTTGAAGCCCTTAAATATTTCAATAAAGCGCTTGAGGCAAATCCGTATTATGACCAGGCAATTTTGAACCGTGATAAAACTAAAGAAATTGTTGATGGAAAATTATCGATGATGGCTTTTGAATTATTTGAAGAAACGACGAAATTGGATAGTCTGGAAATACAAATTAGAAATTATCGAAGAATTCTCAAAATCGATTCGAATTATGTAGATGCGTGGAATAATTTGGGTGTGGCTTATTATTATTTTGGAAACGTCGATAGCGCTGTTTATTGCATTAAGAAAGCTCTGGATAAAAATCCGGATTATGCTCCAGCTCATAATAATGCTGCATATATTTTAGATGGATTAGGAAAATACAACGAAGCCATAGCTTACTACCAAAAAGCCATTAAGCTTCGTCCAAACTATATTGTTGCTATGGCCAATCTTGTCGATAGTTATATGCATAAAAAGGATTATGAATCTGCCAAAAGAATATTAGAAGTCCTGCGTCGGCTGCAGCCTGATAGTATTTTAGTACGTCAAAGAATGGAAGAATTTCATCAATTGCTGAACGACAATTAATTTGAAAGGAGAAGAAAGGATGAAATTGTATGCAGTTTTGATGGCTGGTGGTGTTGGTACAAGATTTTGGCCACGAAGTCGAACAAAAAATCCTAAACAAGTATTGAATATTTTTGACCATGAAACTATGATTCAGAAAACTTATAATCGTATATATGGTGTAGTAGATCCTTCCCAAATAAGAATTGTAACCAATTCCGATCAAAAGGAGATTATTCAGGCGCAACTTCCGCAATTAAAAGAAGAAAATTTTATAATTGAACCTTTTGGTAGAAATACAGCTCCATGCATTGGATTAGCAGCTATACAGATTCAACAAGAAGACACGGATGCGGTGATGATTGTGCTTCCAGCGGATCACCTTGTAACCAATGTAGAAGAATTTCAGCAAGTGATTCGGCATGCTTCGAACTTTGCAAATGATTCCGGCGGGTTGATTACTCTTGGCATTCATCCAGACTACGCGGCCACTGGCTATGGATACATTCAACGCGGAGAGAAAGTAGCTAATTTGGAAAATTATTCAATTTTTAAAGTGAAAACGTTTGCAGAAAAACCGAATCATGAAACTGCGGTGCGATTCCTTGATAGTGGTGATTTTTATTGGAACAGCGGTATTTTTGTTTGGAAAGCCTCAACTATTTTAAAAGAAATTGAAGATAAATTGCCAGAATTGTATGAGGGATTATTAGAAATAAAAAAGTATCTGGGCACAGTAAAATATTCTCAAATAGTAGAGAAAGTTTATCGTCAGATTAGAGGTATTTCTATCGATTACGGAGTTATGCAGTTGGCAAACAATGTTTATGTTATTCCTACAGATATGGGTTGGAACGATATGGGAAGCTGGGAAGTTGTTTATGACATATCACCAAAAGACAAATTTAAAAATGCTGGTGTTTTTAAAGAAATTGTTCAGATTGATTCAGGGGAAAATTATATTTTTTCACCTGGTAAATTGGTTGCACTTGTCGGTATTAAAAATTTAGTAATAGTAGATACGGGTGATGCTATTCTTATTTCAAAGAAAACACGTAGTCAGGAAGTGAAAGATATAGTTGAACAATTGAAAAAGAGTGGAATGGATGAGTACTTATAAGCAAAAAAAAATTCGTAAGAAATCCAGGGCGAAATCAAAGAAAATTCCCCCTGAAAAGCAATATTTATTGAATGAGCTATGCGAAATCTGTAAAAAAATAGGAGTTGATGTGCGCCTTGAAAATGGGCGGTTCCAGAGTGGTTATTGTATTGTTGAGGGAAAAGAGTTATTTTATTTGAATAAGAACCATTGGATTGATTTGCAAATTGATGCGCTGCTTTCGTATCTTAAGACTAAGGATTTGAATAACATGTATATATCGCCCCAATTAAGGTTTTTTATTGAAGAACAAGATTTAGTGATGAGGGAATAAACAATGGAAAATTTACGAGAATCTTCGCGGGTCGAAGCAAGGCATTTTATTTCTTATGACGTACGGAATGAGTCAGGAGAAGTTATTTATTCTGGAATAGCGCTGAGCCGCAATTTAAGCCGTAAAGGCGTACAGATTGAAGCCAGACAAGAATTTCCAATAAACAATCCTGTTCGATTACATCTTGCCGTAGAAGAAGATGTGGTGGATGTAAATGGAATGATTCGACATGTAGAAAAAGCAGATGAGAATACATACCGTATTGGTATTGAATTTACTGAAATTCCTGACGAAATTTTAAAACGTCTCGCTGAAAAATACCCGGAAATTCTGGAAAAATAAATTTCTATAGTTAAATTGCATCAAAATAAACAAAATTTTATTGTTGAAGATAAATAACATCCTCCCTGAATAAAGAAAATATTCTAAATACTTTGAAAAATTGAAGTTTACATTCTAAATATGAGAGTTGAGTTTTCTGAATGAAATTTTTCAAATGGTGACTTAATTTTAATCCTATATTGAACACTGAATAGAGTAAGTTTGATATACAAAATATTTGTTCTTTTTCAATATCTATGGATATTGAACAAAAGGTAGCATATGGCAACTTTAAAATTTTTTAAAAATAAATAAAATAAATTTGAAAAAGAAATTGCCAGATGTTAAAGAAATTATGTAAAACTTATTTTTCTAAAATAAAATTCTTATAGATAAAATAGTTGGTGTAAAACACAAATTGAATATACCAAGTATTTTAAACTGTGCAGCAGTGACAGGCGAAATGGAGTAAGCCTTGTTGAAATCGGATATGAGAACAAAAGGAAGTGTTACAATTTTGCCGCTTGTTTTTCTTGCTTTATTTTTTACAATCCTTGGTTTTTTTAAAATCAGGGCAAGCAAAAAACCTATCTTACCGGCTTATTCTGCTGGCCTAGAGGCTTATAGATCCGGTAGGTATGATAAAGCTCTGGATTATTTTTCCCAGGCTATTACTCAGAGTCCAAATTTAGTTAGGCAAGATCCTCTACTTCGATTCAGAATTGGTTATGCATTTTTTAAGAATAAGAATTTTTTCGAATCACAAATAGCAATGGAAACCAGCCGTAAGACGCTCAAAGTTATTGAAGATTACCCGATTTATTTTCAAATACTTTCATTTTTAAAAGTGGGAGATACCACTCGAGCTATGGTATATGAAAAAGATTTGCGAAATCGTTTTCCAGAATCACCTTTATTAATGCTTCTGGATTCAGTGCAAGTCGAAATAGCTCTAAATCAAAATAAACCGGATACTGCATTGAAATATTTATTGAAAATGGTGGATTACAACCGTTTTGATCAGGCGAACATTTATTTAAGATTAATTAAACTGTTTACAACCCTGAAGAAAATAAAAGAATTTAAGAGATACTCATATAAATTTCTCCAAAAATATCCATTTCACAACACCGCTGAACGTGTCTATTTAAATTTAAAGTCTTCCTATCCAGGTCGAATTCCACAATCTGATTTAAAAAAACTGATAGATTATTTATTTACTACAAATCAGTTTTTGGCGGCTAAAAATCTGATAGATTCGCAAAGAAGATTTGCTAAAAACCGTGATGAAAAAGAGTATTTTGAATGGTTGTTGGTAGAAACGGCTTACCATCAGGGAGAATATCGCAAGGTATTAAATTGGTGTTTAAAGAATCGTGGGAGATTCAAAACGCTCAGAATTTTACGGGAAATTGATTTATATACAGCTCGATGTTATTTGCATCTTGGGCAGGTTAAAAATTCCATAGTTGCTTATTTAAAATTTCAACGTAGATATCCAGAAGATTCCTTATCGCCGGAAGTCCTCTGGAAGGTAGCCTGGCTTTATGAAGAACTTAAGGACATCTCTTCTGCTATTAGAACTTATCGAATTTTAAATATAAAATATCCAGAGAATGAATTTAAAAATGAAGCATTATTCAGGATCGGTCTGGATTATTACCGCCTGAACCAATTTAAGACAGCGCGTACTTCTTGGAAATTGGCGCTAAAAAAGATTGACAATCAGTTATTGCAGCAGCGTATCCGCTATTGGATCGGTAAAAGTTTTGAGAAAGAAAAAAATTTCTTAGAGCAAAGTAAAATTTATATTGATTTGGCTTCGCGGCCTGTTGATAGTTATTACTCAATGAAGGCTTTTTTATTAACCAGTAATGGGAGCCATCTTCATCATAAAATAAATGAAATATTCTGGCAGTTGCATCATTACGAAAAAAGTTATTTGTCTGAATATGTTTCTCGCTATCAAAGAGCGTTGTTGGTTCATGAAATTTTGGGGAAAAAATGGGCAAATCAGGAAATAAAATTAGTACAAGTAAACATTGAAAATTGGCCAGAAATGTTTGCTAAAGGTGAATTTTATGAACGAATTGGTAATTATGGACAGGCCTACCGTAAGTTTCGCTCGATTTTTGAAAATCATTTTTTTGATGCAAACCTTTCAGATATGGTGGTTATTTTTAAAAAACTTTATCCGTTTTACTATTCAAATTTGATTGATTCTGTTTCGCGGCGTTTTAGTATTTCTCCTGAATTAATTTTGAGTGTTATTAAAAAAGAAAGTGCCTTTGAACCTCAAATTATCTCTTATGCAAATGCTTATGGGCTGATGCAATTACTTCCAAATGTTGCAAGTCAATTAGCTCCTCGATTAAAGTTGAGATTTACTTCAGCAATGCAATTGTTTGACCCTGAATTCAACATCACCATTGGATCATTTTATCTTTCTTCTTTATTGAAAAAATATCGGGGAAATTTGATCATGGCTCTTGGTGCTTATAATGCGGGTCCACATCGAATGGATCGTTGGATAAAAATATTCCCTACTAATGATGATGATCTCTTCATGGAAAATCTAGAGTTCGAACAGACTAGGGTTTATGTGAGAACCTGCCTAAAATATTATTGGATATATAAATTAATTGTGAACCCAGAGAAAATTCCAGAAGAAATCCTTACATATCCGGTTAATTTCCGTGATTTCTATTAACACTAATAAAAATTTTATATAACTAAAATTTATGTTTAGAAATTTTTAAAAATTACTTTGCATAAATTCAATTCTTTGATAAAAGAATGAAGTTGATTGCTAACCGATTATTCGAAGCTATCTGAAGTAAGTTTTGGAAAAGTATTGACTGACATTTTCAATCAGTATAAAGTGATAAAAAGTACTTAAAAATTCTGCTCTATTACTGGTTATGATTAGTCAAAAATTTTGTTTTTAAATGTAAGGTTGTTTACACAAAGTAGTTTATCTGGTTAAATGAAGTTTTTCTCAAAGGTCTATTTCTGTGGACATATATTTGAATAAAATTATCGTAAACCCTCAGCGAGTCTTATTAGCAAAGACATTTGTTAAAACTTGATTTATTAATTATGCCTGAATATATTTTACTGATGAAAGATTAGAGAAAATGATGTTATATATTGAGGTTCATTCCAGGTTTTTTGATATAATTTTTAGAGTGATAATTTTTTTACTTTTTTTTGTTTTGAGTATTCAATCTTTCGCTTTCTCCTGGAAATATCAGGAAGAATTAAGGAGTGATATTTTTTTCTGGAAAAATATTTTCACGCGTTACAGCACAGACCAAGTAATAATTCATGATTCAGAAAATTTGAACATCATTTATAAAGTTGTTACCTTTGATTCTTCCTTATCTCAAAAGGATCGCATAGAACAGATAAAGAAGATTAAAAAAGAAATCAAAGAATCTTTGCTCAAGTTAGCAGAAAAAGATAAAACTTATTCTAAACTTGAGAGGTTTAAAACCTATCTTCAACGGTTAGCAGGCGACACACTTTCACCAGAATTCTTGAAACAGGCTGCGAAAACAATTCGTGCACAGAATGGAATGCGAGAACAGTTCATGGAAGGTGTGAAACGTTCATTAGCGTATCTTCCCTATATTCAGCAAATTTTTCAAGAACATGGTTTACCTACAGAACTGGCATATCTTCCTCATGTTGAGTCATCTTTTAATCCCCTGGCACGTTCTCACGCAGGTGCCACAGGTATGTGGCAATTCATGCGTTCAACGGCCCGGTTGTATATGAAGGTAAACCGAATTATTGATCAACGTTATGATCCATTTGTTTCGACGCGGGCAGCGGCAAAACTATTGAAATATAATTACCAGCAAACGGGTGATTGGGCCCTGGCCATTACGGCTTATAATTTTGGTCTTGCAGGGATAAAAAAAGCCATTCGTCAGGTTGGATTGGATTATTTAAAAGTAAGGGAGGCCTTTAAACACCGCCGTTTTGGTTTTGCTTCACGAAATTTTTATCCGGAATTTCTGGCTGTTGTGGAGATTATGAATAATTTAGATAGATATTTCCCCGGAATTGAACCAATTACTCTTCCTCCGAAAATTCGTTATCAACTAAAACGTTCGGTATATTTGAATCGTTTAGCAAAATTATTGGGATTGAATATTAAAGATTTAAAAGAATTAAATCCTGAATATACGTATCGATGCTGGAAAGGATGGGTTAGCGTTCCCGCCGGTTATTGGATAAATTTACCATTGGATGCAGATTTGACAAAATTAGAACCTTCTCACCAATCTTTGTTGGCAAATGTTTCAGCTTTGTCGAGTGGAAAATCCTCTTCAAAAGAAAAAACTAATGAAATGGCAAAGGCTGATCAATTATTAAACCGAAATTTATTAAGTAATCCTGGTAGCTTCAGTACGGTTATTGAACATCAAAAACCTAATGTTCATGAAGGACCTGTTACTGTTTTGTCAGATAAGGTTAATTTAGATTTCAATATGATTTCTAAAAGTGAAGTAAACCCAAAATTATACTCACAAATTAAGCAAGAAATTGTAAGTCAGTTATTAATTAAGGGTGATGTTGCCATTGTTTTTGCCAATGAAACTCTGGGACATTATGCGGAGTGGTTGGAAATTCCTTTAACAGAATTGAAGCGAATAAACCGATTAAAAAACTCGCGGAGGATTTATCAGGGTCAGAAATTAAAATTGAGTTTTCAGAATGTTACTAAAGATGAATTTCAAAAACGCCGAATTAACTTCCATTTAAAAAATTTTCAGAATTTCATTAAAAATAAAAAAATTGCTCGTTTAGATGAATACAAAGTGAATATCGGGGACTCAGTTTGGGAATTAGCAGTAAATCGATTTGGTATACCGATCCAAATAATTCAGTACTTTAATTCTCTTCATGATATTAATAAATTAAAACCCGGTGATAAATTAAAAATTCCAGTATTTCAAACTAATTATTCATTGGAGGAGACTTTATGAAGGTTAAAGAAAAAATTGAAGGTGATGTAGCGGTTTTAATACTTTCTGGAAACATGATGGGTGGTCCTGAAACGTCTGAAGTTCACGAAAAAGTAAAAAGTTTGATCGCTGATGGCATCAAAAAGGTTGTTATTGATTTGAAAGGCGTGAAGTGGATGAACAGCTCTGGCCTGGGTGTTTTAATGGCTTGCATGACCTCTTTGAGTAATGCAGGTGGAAAATTAAAGTTAGCAAGTGTTACAGAAAAGGTGAAAAGTCTTCTCATCATCACCCAACTAATGCGTATATTCGATACTTATGAGAATGCTGAAAGAGCAGTTGCTGCTTTCTACGAAGAAAAACATTCAAAATAAGATATCTACAATTTGTATTTCTTTCGGAATGAAAGACCGGGGCATTTCAAACGGAATGTCCCGGAGAAATTAATTCTACCTTATTCAGTCCGCGCTTTGTAGCATTTCTTATTTTTAAGATTGGTCAATATATGGATCAAAAAGCATGTATTTGTTAAAAAGCACCATTTTCAGCACGTTTTTCTTTAATAATATAGATCTTCAATTGTTTCCAGGTTAAAGGAAAATCTAAATCTAAGGTGTTTTCAGGCAAATTTCTGAGTAATGGGAAAAATTTTCCGTGGATTTTGTAAAACAAGCAGGGATAAAAAGAGCTTTTTTTCAAAAAAGTGACTTAAGAAGTAAATACATTATTTGCTCAAATCTGATTATATTTAATATTTTTTGAGATTGGTTAACATGAAAAAATTGTTTACTTATTTAAATAATAAATAATGCGAATTCAACAATTACATTCATGGGATGTTTCAATAGAACAAGCCCGGTTGTTACAGCAGCGTCTTAGAAATAGAATTATCCTGGAAGATCAGTTTGATATAAAATCTATAATTAAAATTGCTGCATCTGATGTCTCTTTTACGCGTTATGGTAAATACCTTTATGCTGCTGTGGTGATATTGAGCTTTCCAAAATTAGAGATTCAGGAAATTCACCGACAGAAGTATCCTGCAATTTTCCCGTATGTGCCGGGTTATTTAAGTTTTCGAGAAGTGCCTGCCATTCTTTCTCTTTTTGAGAAAATTAAGAATGCTCCGGATGTAGTTTTGTGTGATGGACATGGTATTGCTCATCCACGTGGAATTGGTCTGGCTTCGCATCTGGGACTCTTTCTAGATATTCCTACCATTGGATGTGCAAAATCTGTTTTAGTTGGAGATTATAACGAACCAGGATTAAAGAAAGGAAGTTTAAAACCTTTAATCTACCAAGGAAAAGAGATTGGGGTTGTTCTACGTACCCGAGAAGGTGTGAAACCGATTTTTGTCTCACCGGGGCACAAGATTTCATTAGAAAAATCTGTGGAAATCGTAATGACTTGCTGTCCGTTATATCGTATACCTGAGCCAATCAGAATCGCTCATCGTGTAGTGAATGATTTGAGACGTGAGAATGAGTCATTGAAAATGAAGATTTGATTGCTGTTTTAAATTTCTGTTTAATTTGTTAAAGCATATAAATAATAGCTTATTTTTTTCGGATTTTATAGGAAAGTTTGTCCATATCTAATGGAGTTTGTATCAGTGGAATTTAAGTAGAAAGGTACTAATTTAGAGTGTGATTTTTGTAGTTGTTTTAAAAGTATGTTTACACAAAGGATGTTTATGAAAGATGATAAATTGCTTCAGATAGAAGAAACTCTTCGTCAGAGAGAAAAGGAGCTTTTTTCTATTCAAAAAATTGGTCAGGCTTTAAGCAGTACTTTAAGACTTGATGACCTACTCCATCTGATAATGAAAGAAATTACTGAAATTATGGATGCAGATCGCAGTACACTTTATCTAGTAGACGAGGAGAAGAAAGAAATCTGGTCAAAAATTGCGCTCAAGGCAGAAGTCAAGGAAATTCGGCAGAAGTTTGGGGTGGGAATCTCAGGATATGTAGCAGCTACCGGTCAGACCGTTAACATTGTTGATGCGTATCAAGATAAACGATTCGATCCGACGATTGATAAGAGAACTGGCTATCGAACTCGCTCGATTCTTTGTATGCCTGTGTGGGAACCAAGGGGATACGCCGAGAAACGTCGTATACTTGGGGTAGTGCAAGTTTTGAATAAAAAAAGAGGAACATTTAGTAAAGAGGATGAGGGTATATTAGCGGCGATTTGTTCACAAGTAGCTATCTCACTATCAAATTCCCGACTCTATAATGAACTGGAAAAAAAATATCGTGAAATTGATCTGCTATATGAATTTGAACAAATGATTTCGGCCGATTTTGAGGTTGAGCAGGTTTTTCAAGATATGTTGAATTATATAGCTAATCATCTATCAAGTAAAAAAGTGGGCATTATTTTTCCTCATCAGGGGCAATGGAAGTTAATGTTATGGGATTCAGAAGGACTACTTATTCGGAAAAATATTTCTCTTTCTGATGAAGTTATGAAAAGAATCAAGGCAAATCCGTCTCAAATAAATTTTCCGAATCAAAAAAAGATTTTGTTAGAACGCTTTCAAATCGAAGATATAGATTTAAGTAATGTTAAATTCCAAATTGTTCAATTAGTTAATTCTGAATACAAGTATACTATTGTTTTTCACGAATCCCCGCTACCTGATATTCATACGCTTAGGGGAAATAATGAGAAGGTATTGGGCATTTTAGGTCAAAAAATTGTGCGAGCATTGGAACTAAAAGAGTTAAGAGAATCGTTTCTGCGTCAGGAACGATTGTCGGCCATTGGTCAAATGATGAGCACCATTGTCCACGACCTGAGAAGTCCATTAAATAGCATCCAGGGTTTTACTGAATTGTTGCTGCTGGATGATGTTACCCGGGAAGAAATTAGAGAATATGCCGATATCATTTTAATGGAGATTCAATCTCTTTCTAATATGACAACTGAGATATTGGATTTTGCCAGAGGGAAGACCGGTATTTTACCTCGAAAATGCAGTGTGAAGGAGATCTTAAAAAGATTCAAACCACAAGCTGAACAGTTATTTCGAAATACAAAAATTGAATTTCAACTGCAAAATAGTTCGAAAAAATACATTTATGTTGATATTGATAAGTGTACAAGGGTGCTTTACAATATTGCCAAGAATGCAAAAGAAGCAATGCTGGATGAGGGGCGATTTATCTGCCAGGTTTACGATGAGAATAATCTGGTTGTTTTTAAATTGACAGACACTGGGCCCGGTATACCGGAAGAGATAAAAGATCGATTATTTGAATCGTTTGTAACCAGTGGTAAAGAAAAGGGAACCGGATTGGGTTTGGCAATTGTGAAAAGGATAGTAGATGATCATCGCGGGAAAATCGAAATCGAATCGGAGAAAGAGAAAGGAACTACTTTTATTATTAAATTCCCGGTTCATCAAACTGGAGTTAATTCGTAGAATGGAAACAATCTGGAAAAATGTCCGATTTTACTATCATCCTATTTTCTTAGAACATCTTCAAGGTATTGCCCACCCGGAATCGCCGAAGCGCCTGGAGTCGATTCTTACAAAATTGCAGGAAGAAGGTATTTTTGAAAAGATTGATGTTCGGGAACCTATTGAGGCGAATATTGACTGGATTGCCCAAATTCATCCATACAATTACATTCAAAGGATATTAGAGGCATGTAAACGTGGGCCTACTTACCTGAATGGTGGTGATACAGTTGTTACAAAAAAATCATATCGGGCAGCTATTCTGGCAGTAGGGGCTGTCCTTGCTGCGGTGGATGATCTGTTAAAAGGAAACAGTCGCCAAAACGCTTTTTGTGCTGTTCGTCCACCTGGACATCACGCTGAGAGGAATACTGCCCTGGGATTTTGTATTTTCAACAATATTGCTATCGGTGCTCATTATGCATTGACTTACCATGGTCTAGAACGTATCTTTATCATCGATTGGGATGTACATCATGGAAATGGTACTCAGCATATATTTGAACATCGGAGAGATGTTTTTTACTGCAGTTTGCATCAATGGCCTCTTTATCCGGGAACAGGAAAAGCCGATGAGAAGGGAATGGGGGATGGCCGTGGATTTACCTTGAATTTACCTCTACCTCCGGGTACCGGACATGCGGAATATTTGCAAATTTTTTCAAAAAATGTTCTTCCTGCTATAAAAAAATATAATCCTGATCTGATCATGGTTTCTTGTGGATTTGATGCTCATGAGAGTGATCCTCTCGCTAATTTAAGATTGACTGACAAAACTTTTGCTGAATTAACCCGCCTGACTCTGGAAGCTGCCCAGTATACTACTACTGGTAAGTTGATATCTGTATTGGAAGGGGGATATAACCTGGATACTTTACCACAATTGGTAAAAATTCATTTAGCATGTTTATCTATTGAATAAAATGGGAGAATACAATGTATGAAAATATTTTTTTTTATTTGGCTGGTTTTATTGGGAATAACAGGCTGTAAAAATATGGAAACAAGAGAAAACAACACGACGCAAGATCCATATTTTGAATCACGCCTTTCCATGGTGGAGAAACAAATTCGCCGACGAGGAGTCAAAGACCAGCGGGTGTTAGAAGCCATGAGAAAAGTTCCCCGGCATAAGTTTGTTCCAGAACATTTACAAAATCAGGCTTACCAGGATGAACCTTTGCCGATTGGCGAAGGACAAACGATATCGCAGCCGTACATTGTCGCATATATGACCGAGCAACTTAAATTATCGGGAAATGAACGAATTTTAGAAATCGGTACTGGTAGTGGTTATCAAACCGCGATCTTGGCTGAATTATGTGATTCGGTTTTTACCATAGAGATCATCCCAAGCCTGTCTCAAAGAGCCCGAAAAGTTGTTCAACAATTAGGTTACGAAAATGTTCAGTTTAAAGTGGGTGATGGTTATCGGGGATGGCCCGAAAAAGCACCTTTTGATGCAATTATGGTTACTGCTGCTCCTGACCATATACCCCAACCATTAATTGAACAATTAAAAATAGGTGGTCGAATGATTATTCCCGTAGGAGATTTTTTCCAGGAATTAATTTTAGTAAAAAAAATTGAAAAAGGAATTCTGAAAGAAAAGAAATTACCGGTACGGTTTGTTCCAATGCAGGGAGAAGCCGAAAAAAGATAATTTACTTTTATTGAATAGGTTTGTCAGTGTTTGTTTAATTGTATTACCATAGTGATTATTCGATAATTTTTCAAATTAAGGTAAAAAGAAAATGAAAAGTTTGGCTAACTGGTATTTATGAAGAAATTTATTCTCAAATATTCGCTTCAAGACCGTTTAGGGATTCGAATACCTAAATGAAATTTTATTGCGTTTGCTGTTTACTTTGCTCACCATTGGAAATTTTTTAAAGGTGGATTTTATTATGTTCTACTCGGAAAAACAATATTGGAATATAATTCCGACAAAGTAAAACCACCCTCTCGGAAAAAGAAGGAATTTATTTTTTTGATCTATTTATCCTCTCATCCTTTAAGTAAAAGATTATGATTTAATAGTGAAGAATTTCTGATAAAATACTCAGAAATAATATTCCGCTGTCAGATTCGATACAGAATGTTCCCCTTGCAAATGAATAATGGTAATAACACCATTAACACGGTTTATACTGACTGATTGAGAAAGTGAAAAAATCCATTTCATCTTTTTTATTTAAAAAGTTATATTCATAAACAAACAGATTCGGGAATTAATTATTATAATGAATGTTTATTCCCTGGAAAGAGGGTGAAAGAACTTAATGAAATAGCAAAATCTGATCCTGTGAATAGATCGCCGTACTTTTTTAGTAAGGGGCTTTTTAGGATGTAATCTTAAATTATAATGTATAAATTCGATTTTGTCATTGAGCTAAGAGGCATTTTTTCGTATTATTTTAATATGTCAAGATATTGGGATTAATTAAGATGAACGAGATGATTAAACAGGTTTCCCAAATTTTGGGACCGACTTTCGATATAGAATATTCTTCACGATTCAGGAAATATTTGGTATTTAGTGCAGATGATAAATCCATTAGTGATGCAGATATTAGCAACCTTATTGCTGAATTAATAGCCAATGGATATTTCCCACAAATACAGAGGAGAAATGGTCGATTCATTGTGCACATTGTTCCAAAAGTTCTTACACAGAAGAAACCTCGTATTTGGATCAACATAGTATTGTTTATTGCTACTATTATTACAACTATGATGGCCGGTGCTTTCATGGTTGCCGGAGATATCGAGAATATTTGGGCATTCTTATTTTCCGGGTGGAGGTACTCTTTTGCGGTTTTAACAATACTAACTATGCATGAGATGGGCCATTATTTTGCTGCGCGATTCCACAAAATGAATGTAACATTACCATATTACATACCACTTCCCATTCCGGGCTTTCATTTTGGTACACTTGGAGCTTTCATAAAAATTAAATCGCCTATACCAAACCGCAGAGCACTATTAGATACGGCTGTGAGCGGGCCCTTAGCAGGATTTTTTGCCAGTTTAATTTTTCTGATTATAGGTTATATCCAATTACCCGATTGGCAGGGAATAGTCGCTTATATCGAAACAATTCACCCATTGAATTTACCCGAGGGCCAGGGGATTAATATCATTCTGGGAAAATCTATTTTGTTTGCGTTCTTCAATGATGTGATTGCTGGTGGTCGTTTGCCAATGAATGAAGTGTATCATTTTCCTTTTATTTTTGCAGGCTGGATCGGTTTACTGGTAACCGCTATTAACCTTATTCCTATTGGCCAATTAGATGGTGGTCATGTTCTTTATGCTTTATTCAGGAAAAAAGCTCGAACCGTAGGAATATTGTTTTTTATTATGCTGATTATATTAAACTTCATTCTGATTGTTGAGTATTTTTCTTTTGTGTGGGTGTTGTGGATAATTCTTATCATGCTATTAATTGGGTTTCGCCATCCACCGACTATGCGAGACGATATACCTCTTACAAAAGGGAGAACTGTATTAGGCTGGGTGTGTTTGGCAATTCTTGTATTATGTTTTATGCCGCTGCCACTTTATATCGGTTAAAATTGTCTTAAAATATTTTCATATTTGAATTCGGAAGAAGTACAATGATCTATGTTTTAATTTTTCTCATTGTCATCATATTGGCCATTCTAATTTTAGTTTGGTTACGAAAGGTTCAATTCGACGCAGTGCATCGGAATTTTCTAGACCTGGTTGATCATTATGGGGGGAAAGTTTTTCGTGGAGGTTTTGCAATCCGCCCAAGATTTTCAGGTGAAATTAATGGTTCACCGATATCTATTTCTATTTCTTCAGAAAAAAGAAAAAAAAATCAACAACGGCAATTTTATATTTCCGTTTTCTTTAAAACTCCTGCCAATCTGAATTTTACCATCATGTCAAATCAATGGTTGAATTTACGAGTGGAATCCAAAGAAGGGAAGCGACCGGCGGTAGAGATTGTAGAAAATCAATATCGACTTGAGGTATCACAAAAAAACATCTTGAAAAAATTAGATATCCCTAAAATTGAAAACATTCTTAAGAGAATTCATCCCATAGCCTATGTGCTGGTATCGAAACGCGGATTGATTCTTGAGCGAATTTCTACTAATCTTATAAAAGACACTGAATTTGATAAATTGAAAGAACTGATAGAAGGTATGGGCGAGCTTAGTCGTTTAACCGTCATGGATGCTAGATAAATTTCATTCCGGATAGCGGATGTAAATCTTACCTTCAGTGATAGTAGAAGTTTGGCATTTTTAAGATTTTTGCTTTGCAAATCTCCATTGAAAAATCATTACAATACTCATTTAAATGGATTCTTTCTATTCACTGTATTTTTCCATTATATTCCTGAAATAAAGAGGATATAAACTTACCTACTACTTTCATTAAGTATTTGAAGATGATAAAATGTATTTAAACTATTTCAATAACTGACTAACCGATCGTTTTTTATTAATATTGTAGATCACCTTGGCAAATAACGGTGCTACGCTAACTTCCTGATACCAGGGATGAGTTTGTACAAAAGCTTCACCCCAGAAGACAGCATCTGTACCAATTACCAATTTCAAAATCCCGTTTTCGTAAGCTTCATCGATACGTTCAACAGCATTACCGTTAAAGAATGGAAGACTAACGGCAACATAAATATCTTTGGCGCCTTTTTCTTTTAATAACTCAGCAGCGCTCAATAGTGTACCACCAGTGGCGATCATATCGTCTACGATGAGAACATCTTTGCCATTTACTTCGCCAACCAGCCTCATGCTCTCGACTTTACTAGTCTTGCTATAATCCCTTTCTTTATCTACAATGGCCAGATCAGTTCCCAGTATTTTCGAATAATGCCGCGCACGGTCTGCACTGCCTACATCCGGACCAGTGACAACAAGATTGGAAATATCTAATTTTAATGTATTTAGTATATAATCGATGATTTCACCTGAAGCATGCATGTCTTCTAATTTAGTATAGTTAAAG
>CAYLYM010000026.1:0-23246 GCA_964387645.1 uncultured Calditrichaceae bacterium
TTTACCTTCCAACTCACGAATCATTTTCGTCGCAGCTATTCCATCCATCTCTGGCATTTGCACATCCATAAGAATAACATCGAAAGGAGATGAAGAAAAACGATATTTCTTCCAAAGATGTACTGCTTCATTTCCATTATTTGCAACAACTACATCATGCCCTAATTTTTCTAATAAATTGAGTGTAACTTTTTGATTGATCAAATTATCTTCAGCTAACAATATTCTTAGCTTCTTGCCATTTCCAGATATTATTGAAGTTTTCTCTTTTACTTCATTATTTACAACTTTTTTAGGGATTATGTTTTCAACAAGAGAATTATATAAATCTTGCGGTTTAAAAGGTTTCGAAATAACTCCAGCAATTCCTAAATCTTTGTGGTTGTTAAATTTGTTTCGTTTCGCAAAGGGCACACAAAACAACACAGGCGTTTTATCAGCTTGATTAACAATTTGTTGAATAAAATCATATCCATTCTTTTGAAGAATAGATTCATCAATCAGGACAAGATCAAATCTGCTTGTATTGTTCTGGTTATTTTTCAGTAGATTCAGGGCCATCGTGGCATCATCAGCAAATAATGGGATTGCCCCCCATTGATTGAACAATTGTCCCAAAATCAGTTTTTCATAATAATTACTGGCTACAATTAAAAATTTGTAATAACGAAGTTGGAAAGACTCATCCTGCCGTGAGGTCATCTGGGATTCCTGAGCCACTTCGAACCATGCAGTAAAGTGAAATAAACTCCCAGGTCCTCTCTTAACTCCATCAGAGAATTCATTCTTAAACACGATAGCACCTTCCTGTTCACCCCCAATCTTGAGGTTCGAAGGTACGCGAGGGGCAGGGCTTTCTACCCAAATCTGACCTCCCATCAGTTTGACCAATTGGGAAGAAATAGATAATCCTAAACCTGTTCCACCATATTGACGGGTGATAGAACCGTCTGCCTGGCGAAATGGCTCAAAAATTTTCTCTTGCTTCTCTTTTGGAATTCCAATACCAGAGTCTTTCACATAAAAATGCAAACATTGTCGATTATCTTCATTAATCTCCAAATCTACCCAAACAACAACTTCACCACCTTGAGTAAACTTAATGGCATTTGCCACCAAATTAATCAAAATCTGTTTCAGCCGTGACGGATCTCCCACCAGAATGGGTGATACTTTTGGAGATACATAAAAAAACAAATCCAGTCCCTTTAACTGAGCTTTTATTGCCAATGGACTTAAGGCTTCGAATATAATATCTACCAAATCAAATGGGATACTTTCTAATTCCAAACAACCAGCTTCTATCTTAGAAAAATCCAAAATATCGTCGATTAAAGAAAGCAGTGTATCAGCAGAGTTTTTTATAACATCCAGATATTCTCTTTGTTCAGCATTCAAATCTGTTTCTGAGAGAAGCTCAATCATCCCTACAATCCCATTCATTGGAGTACGAATTTCATGGCTCATATTGGCCAGAAACTCACTTTTTGCATTGTTGGCCATTTCAGCCTGTAACGCCATTTCTTTGGCAAAAACAGTGGCTCTTTCAAGATATTCATTTACTTCAAGCAATTCCTGGTTGGCCTTTTCCAATTCTTCTTTAGCTTTTTTTAACTCCTCTTCTGCTTTTTTCCGTTGAGTTATATCTCGGTATACAACAAATATTGCCTGTTTTCCATTTATCAACCGAATGGGTGCACCTAAAATAGAAACATGAATCGGTGTACCATCTTTTCTTATGCGGACAGAATCTTTACTAACCTGTCCACCTTTTGCAACTATGCTATCAAATCGCAAGCCCTCATCTTTTAAATTTTCGGGAACAATCAAATCATTAATATATTGATTCAATAATTCTTTCTTTTTAAATCCGAATAATCTTCTAAACTCTTTATTAGCGTTAAGAATTCGTTCGTTCTCATCCAGAATAGCAATCGCTTCTGGAGCATTCTCGAAAAGTTGATCATAATTGGCCTTTTGTATCTTGAGTTCTTCTTCTGCACGTTTTAGTTTCGAAATATCCGTAGTAACAAAAATTAATGCAGTTCCCTCACCATTTTCGTTTTTAATCATCGAAGTCGATAAAAATACTGGAAAAGTGCTCCCGTCTTTATGCCGATGCTTCAGCTCACCATGCCAGCCTCCTGCTATTGTGGATTCTATAATTTTTTCCATTAAATAAGGATATTGAAAAGGTTGCCATTCTAAAATAGATCTTCCGAGAATTTCTTTTTTACTATATCCATAAATCTTTGAGAACGATTCATTTACGAAAATTATCTTTGTTTGCATATCGGTTATGACAACGGATTCTCTGATACTTCGTATAGCATGAGCAAGTATCGTTATCTTTTCCTGGTGTTTTTTACGGTCGGTTATGTCATGAATGGTGATAATTAAGAAATGATCATTATTCGATTGAATTTTACTCACTGATATTTCCATCGAGAAGTAATTACCATCCTTCCGTTTCAAGCGGAATTCATGACAGAATTCGATTGGAGAATGCTGACCAATTGGTTTTTCCTCCCTAAAAATTTTTTCTAAGCGCCCAAATTCCTCCTCCGCAAAGAGTATTTGGCACTTTTTTCCTATAATTTCTTTTTTACGATAAAGAAAAATTTGTTCAGCTCCACGATTAAATGATCTAATGCGATAATGGGCATCTGTAATAACTATTCCAAAGCCCACATGGTCAAATATCGCGTGAATTAGAGTTTCTTTTTCTGTCCT
Organism: uncultured Calditrichaceae bacterium; assembly: GCA_964387645.1. GTDB lineage: Bacteria > Calditrichota > Calditrichia > RBG-13-44-9 > RBG-13-44-9 > CAYLYM01. The sequence goes on from CAYLYM010000026.1 coordinate 2,734, forward strand.
GATTTCTGGATATTTCCCAAAATTTATGGGGAAATCCGATGCTTCTGACGAAAATGTCAAAAGCCCTGTACTCTCAACTTCTTCATAAACTTGATTAACTAATTTGAGAAGAAGATCGATATCTATCTTTCCATCTGGTGTCTGCCGGGAGGCAAATTCAACCTGCTTTTTTAATAAAGAATGCATTATTTCTCCTTGAAAAGACACAGTGCTATCTGTTTGTTCAGATAGCGTTATCTCCTTTTTATTTTCAAAAATATTATTTCTTTCATCTCTTTACTTCTTTTTTTACATCAAATTTATTCTCGACAAATTTTAAGAATGTTTTAATTAAAATAATTTCAATTAGATCGAAAATTTAATCAATCCCTCAATTCTGAGACCGATTTTTTTTCATTTAACAATTCTTTTAATACCAATTCAGTTTCATCTGTTATTATTTTGAAATTTTGATACAATTTTTCTGCTCTATCAAATTTGTTTTCTCTTCCCATCTGCTCCAGTTCATAAGCAGTTTGCCAGGCTTTTTTAGCAGAAAAATTAGCGAACACCCCTTTCATTCGGTGCGCTTTTTCTTTTATTACTGTCGAATTCTTTTCCCGAATTGCTTGATCCAATTCTTTTAACATTTTAGGCCGCTCCTCAATAAACAATTCAATTAATTCAGTTAACAAATCCCAATCATCTTCAAAACGGTTTATCAATTCCTCTTGATCAATAATCGGTATATGTGGTGATTTCTTTTTTTCTGACTCGATTTCATTCTTTTTTTCGTACGAAAAGTAATTCTTTAAAAGGTTTTGCAATTCAATTGATTTAAATGGCTTAACTAAATAATCATCCATTCCAGCATTCAGACATTTTTGTAGCTCCTGACGGCTGTTATAGGCAGTAAGAGCTATAATCAGAGTGTGTATGTTATAAGTTTTCTCTTTTTGCCTTATCAGAGAGGTAGCCTGGAGACCATCTAATTCTGGCATCTGCACATCCATTAATATTAAATCAAATGGCTTATTATTCAATCTTTCTTCCCATATTTTAAGTGCTTCTTTTCCATTTTCGGCAAGAGTTACCTGATGTCCCATTTTCTCTAATAAACTAAGGGCAACTTTTTGATTAATCTTATTATCTTCAGCCAACAATACGACCAAACTCGGGGTAATTTCTCGCAAAGAATGCCGCGTAATGAGTGATCTGTTTTCACTTTTATTCTGGTTTCTTTCCAAAACAGCTACAATAGCATCATGTAGCTCCTTTTGATTAACCGGCTTTGTCAGATATGCCGAAATCCCTAAATCCCGAGATCTTTTACCGTCACCTCGTTGTCCAGCAGAGGTTAAAAGCATAATTGGAATATTAGATAATTTTTCTCGATTCTTTATTTCCTCGGCAAAATCGAATCCATTCATTTCCGGCATATGTAAGTCTGAAATAATCAGGTTGAATTGTTTTCTGGAACTTTCTAATAAATGAAGGGCAACATGTGCATTTTCTGCCGTTTGTACTTCGATCCCCCAGTTCTGCAATGTTTCGGCCAATATCCGCCGATTGGTTTCATTATCATCCACAATAAGAACAGATAAGCTTTTCCAATCAATTGTATTATTTACAAATTTTAATTCTACTTCATCCTGACCCATTTCAAACCAGGCAGTAAAGTGAAAAACACTGCCTTTGCTTCCAATTTTTACCTGTGGATTTGGACTTTCCACCCAAATTTTCCCTCCCATTAACTCAACCAATTGCCGAGAAATCGATAGACCGAGACCCGTTCCTCCATACTTCCTTGTAGTTGAACCATCCCCCTGGGTAAATGCCTCAAATATCTTTTCCTGTTTCTCCTCTGGTATTCCAATTCCAGTGTCGCTAACAGAAAAATGCAAACATAACCTGGAACCCTCCTGCTCTACTTTTTCAACGCTCACAATAATCTCACCCATTTCAGTAAATTTTATGGCGTTACCAACCAAATTAATAAGAATTTGGCGCAGTCGTCCAGGATCTCCCTTTAAAATGCCTGGAACATCTGGACTAATATTATGTAGCAATTCCAGTCCTTTTTGGTCAGCTCTTATAACCAGAGTTTTCAATGTATCTGAAATAGTATCCCTTATTCTAAAATTGATAGACTCTAGCTCCAACCTACCTGCTTCAATTTTAGAGAAATCCAGGATATCATTGATCAAGGTATGTAAAGCATCAGCCGATGAATAAATCATATTTAAATATTCTTGTTGTACCGGTGTAGGGTGTGTATCCATAAGTAATTCCGTCAAACCAATGATTCCATTCAATGGAGTTCGAATTTCATGACTCATATTAGCCAAAAACTCACTCTTTACACGGGTAGCCTCCAGAGCTTTATTTTTTGCAATTTCCAACTCCTGCACTGCTCTTGCCAACATCTCAGCATGTTCTTCTAATGTTAATTTTGTTGATTCTAGATCTTCAGCATATTTCTTCAGGGACACCTCAGTAGCATGACGTTTGATTAAACCAGCTACGCTGGTTGCAAATGCTTTCAGTAGCTCAGATTCACTTTCGGTCCAATTATATTTCTTTTTTTGATAAACAAACGAAATACCTCCCCATAAATATCCATCAATTATAATGGGTGCAATGAATATCGATTTTATTCTAAAAATAGTTAACAACTTACGTTCATTAGGTAGAAAATTAAAAAAATGACCTTTGATGGTTTTGTTATTGGACAGGTCTTCATACCAACGCGAAAGTCCATAAGATTTGAAAGATATATTTTGCCATTCTCCCTGTTGAATTCTTTTATTTTTTTTACTTCTTTGCCAAAAAAGCTTTTCACTGGTTATTATCTCTTCCAACTCTTCATCAAAATGATTTTCAAAAACTGAAATACGATCTACACCAAAAGCCTTTCCAACTAACTCAATAGCAGTTTCTAAAGCTTCGGTTAAATCTTGTTTGGTCAAAAGCGCATTCATCGCTTTAGAAATTGCCCGTAACATCTTGTTCTGTCGATATTGTTCAGCTTCGATCTGCCGCTGTTTGGTAATATCTATTCCAGTTCCAATAATGTATTTAATCCGCCCCGATGCATCTCTCAAAACGGTATTTGACCATGAAATTAAATAACACGATCCATCTTTCGCTACCCAATGATTTTCGTAAGTATTGTAGGATTCCCCTTTCTGGAGTCTCCAAAAAATTTTCCGAACTCCTTCCCTTTCTTCAGGTAAAATTAATTTTTCTAAAAATTTTGCATTTTGCATTTCTTCAAGAGAATAACCCGAGAGTCTTTCACATGCTTTATTAACTCGTACTACCTTACCATTTCTACCGAAAACGATAATAAGAGCTGATGAAACATCCAGAATGGCTGAATTAAAATCACGTTCATGTTCTAAAGCTTTCCTGATCTCAATCTGTGAAGTAATATCTTCAAAACTTTCTATACCACCAATAATATTACCATTATTATCCCTTATAACATCTGCATTTTTTAAAACAGTTAATATCCGGCCATCCTTTCTTTTCATCTTACACTCTTCTCTCAGGATAGGCTTGCAAATGCAATCAGAAAACAAACTACACTTTTCTATACAAGGATGTATGGTAATTTTGTTACAGTGCTGTCCAATAAGTTCTTCAGCACAATATCCTAACAAGTCTAATACTTTTTCATTTACATCAGTAATTATACCATTTACATCTACCTGGAAAATGGCACTTGGAACTAAACGGAATAATTGTTCAGCCCTTTCTTTAGATTTTATAAGTTCTTCTTCAATCCGTTTTTGATCTGAGATATCCGTCAGAACAACTAATCCTCTTATTATTTGATCAGAATTATCTCTTTCTGTGTAGGCAGACAACAGAACATCAATGAGTTGACCGTCTTTTGTAATTATTTTTAAAGGAATATTGGAGACAGAGCCTCTTTTTTCTAATTCCCCAATAAGTCCATTTTGAAGAATTGGTTGAGGAGGTTTAATGAAAAGATCTAACAGAGACAAACCAAGAATTTCGGAGCGCAAATAACCTAATTTTTTCAATCCATATTCATTAACATCTTTGATTTTACCTTCATTGTCAAATGTAATCAGAATTAAATGAATGTTATTATAAAGTTTATGGTAACGATACTCACTTTTAAAGAAAGCTTTTTCCAGTTTTCTTCGATAACGTCGAACTTTATGAATAAATTGCCAAAATATCAGCAGACTCACAATAAGCAGGATGATACCAAAACAATTGGTTACAATATGGTCTTTAAATAAAGGATCAATCAAAGATGACCAATTATTTTTTTGTGAAAAAGACTCAGAAAAATTCATTTCTAGATTTAGTACAATTTTTCCCGGATAACAAATTTTGCTTATCAAAGAATTCGAGGCAAAATAAAGAGTAAACAAAATACCATGATAAATTTCAAACAAAACATGGTACATTAATATGTTTTTCATAAAAATTCCTTTAGATTTAAAACGTCATATTAATTCAAAATCAAGATTAGTTAGCTATAGTATTCTTGAAGAAAATTTTATTATCAAAAAAAATTAAAAATCTATATAAGTTATTTATAAAATCGGCAAGGATTAAAATTCCTTTACAAGATTATTTTAAAAATGATAGCATCAATTATTCAAAATATCTATATAAAACAAAAAGGGTTGAAAAATAATTTTCAAAAACAAATCTATTTTTGGAGAATAAAATAGAAATAAAGGATAGATTAATATTGTAAAAACATCTTTAAAATTTTTTGAAGAATTCAAATTTTTTACCAAAGTCTTTTACAAGCTTACAAAAACCACTTTCTGGATTCTTCTTGAGCTACCAAGCGGATTTCGTTATATTTCAATATATTAAAGGGAAAAAATATGCTATTACTAGAGCGATATATTATCAAAGAACATATTGGGCCATTTTTTTTCTCCCTGGCAGTAATCATGTTTGTATTTATTACCAAATTCATTGCACAATACATTGGAAGAATTTTTGGTAAGGGTTTACCTCTTTTAACTATCGTCGAATTTATTTATTTAAATCTGGCCTGGATGCTGGCTCTGGCCGTTCCAATGGCTGTTCTGGTTGCCTCGTTAATGGCATTTGGCCGGCTTTCGGCCGATAATGAAATCACTATCTTAAAGACATCGGGAATAAGCCTTTACAAAATTATCCGGCCAGTTCTGGTTATGGCCATAATCATTACTTTGGTAATGTTTTGGTTTAACGATAAAGTATTACCTGAATATAACCATCGTGCACGCTTACTTTTCCAGAGTATTTCACGGAAAAAGCCCTCGCTTCAATTGGAAGAGGGACTGTACATAACAATCGGGAATTTTAATATTCTTGTGGAAGAGATAGAAAAAACTTTTAGTGAACAGATGATTGAAAAAACCGATATTACAGGAGTAGATTTTTTAGAAAACAAAAGCGATCGTCTTAAAAATATTACTATATTCGATCGTAGTAAAAAAGATCTTCAAAGAACAGTAATAGCCAAACGGGGACATCTATTTTTTGACGAAAAAACTGAACGTTTGATTTTCTCCTTATTTGATGGGGAAATTCATGAAATTGATATCACTGATTATTCTCAATACCGTCGTTTAAAATTTCCGCGATACAAAGTTTATATTCCAGCACCTGATTTGGTTTTTAAAAAAACACAAGATGAATGGCGTAGTGATCGCGAAATGAGCATCAGCATGATGCGAAATGAAATAAAAAGATATCATAATTCTATTCAGAAAGAATACCAAAAAATTCAAAATGTTTTAAAAGAGTATTTTTTAAACCCAGACACACTACAAAAAAAATTTACAACTTTTATAAATACCGAGGAAATTGATACTGTAAATTTTAGTATTATGCAAATGGCAAGGTCGAAAGCATTACGAAAAACACAGGCAATAATACAAAAACTTAAAAATTCTAAACAGAATATCAAAAATTTTGAGAACCAGATTTACAAATTTGAAGTAGAAATTCACAAAAAATTTTCAATTCCTTTTGCAAGTATTGTTTTCGTTCTTATAGGAGCACCACTAGGCATCAAAGCTCGAAAAGGTAGTCTGGGAATCGGGTTCACTTTTAGCATAGGCTTTTTTCTTTTATATTGGGTCTTTTTAATTGGCGGTGAAGAATTGGCTGACAGACAAATTGTCTCACCATTTATCGCCATGTGGTTAGCTAACCTAATTGTAGGTTTTTTTGGGGTCTATTTAACATACCGAACAGTTAAAGAAACCACTTTCATCCGATGGGAAAAATTACCAAAATTCTTACAATTATTTTTCAAAGGGGAAGAGAATAACCAGTGAGCTTTATAATTGACCGTTACATTATTAAGAAATTTATCGCAATACTTTTTTTCAATATTTTAGCATTTCTGGTTGTTTTTGTTGTTATAGATCTTATTGATAACCTGGATAAATTTCTTTCCCACAACGCAAGCTTTAAATACGTTTTTTTATACTATGTGTACTATATTCCGTACATCATCATTCTCACTTTACCTATCTCTATGTTGTTAGGCAGTCTTTTTACTCTTGGTTCGATGGCTCAATATAATGAAATTATCGCCATTCAAACATCAGGAGTAAGCCTATACCGAATTATTTTACCGATTCTTCTGCTGGCTTTATTTATAAGTATTGTATCAGGGATTGCTGGCGAAACAGTTGTTCCGTATTCAAACAGAGCCAGGTTAAACGTTTATCGATATGACATTAAAAAAGAAACGCGCCAAATAAAAACAGCACGGAGCCATTTAGCCATACAAGACGGTGGAGATCGTCAGGTTTATATGCAATTTTATGAGACTACTCAAAAAAGAGCTCATCGTGTCAATATTATTTTTAAAAATGAAAATAAAATTATTCGGAGACTGGACTCACGATTTATGAAATGGGATGATGAAAAAAAAATATGGAGCCTTATTCAAGTCACCGAAAGATTATTTACTGATAGTAGCGAGATTGTCCTCCGACACGACACCTTATATTATGAGGACAGCCAAATTACTCCAGAAGATTTGCTGGATCTGGAAATCCAACCAGAAGAAATGAATTACTCAGAATTAAATAGATTTGTTAATAAAATGTTAACATTAGGTGCCGACGCACGAAGATGGTTAGTTGATTTATATATGAAAATTTCTTATCCATTTGCAAATTTCATTATTGTAATGTTTGGCGCACCATTAGCATCCCGTAAACGGCGAAGTGGACCGGCATTAGGTTTTGCTATGGCACTACTAATAAGTTTTATCTATTTCTTATTCCTCAGAACAGGACAGGTACTTGGACATAATGGTGATCTTGATCCCTGGTTGGCTGCATGGATTGGTAATATAGTATTTGGCGTTGGAGCCATAATTACTATGATAAAAGTAAAAAAATAAAAATTGAATAATTAAAAAATCATATCTGATTTTTTAATTACAAAAAAACGTTTGAATTGAACAGAGTTCATAAAAATTTCTAACCATTCTATTTTAATAAAATCATTCTCTTAATTTCAGAAAAGCCGCCTGTTCAAATGGCGTTGAAATATATATTCCTCCAAAAACAGGCTGGCAAAAATCATTCGTACTCCCCAGGAGATAACTTAATAGTCCATCTGACGTGAGGAAACATTGAGTATCTTAATTTTCTGTTCTGAAAAATTGAGAGGAGTGGTATATTGGATCCGGGTAGTAAGATTAAATGGATTCGAAAAATTTTATACATTACTGATTTATCTTAAAAATTTTTAATTCTTTTTTTCATAAATAAATTGATAAATTAAAAATTAGTAGATTGGTAAAATAAGAATGATTCGAAATATAAGCGTGATATTTAAAAAAAAGAAATCGTAAAATTTTACTTTTTAGGTTAATGAAGATTTAGAGATTGCGAAAATTCATCATGTTGAATATTTTATTATGATCTTGAAAATATATTTAATTATCAGCATTTATTTTTAAAATATTTAGATACTAAAAATAAATTTACAATTCAGATAACAAATTGAAAGCTTTTAAATAAACCGCAAAAACGCAAAGGTACAAAAATTTTTCATAAAATAATTTTGAAATATAAATATTTGTCATTCTATAATTTTTCAAAGCTTTCATAATAAATTATGGAACATAATTATTTTTATAAACTTGATCCTCTTTTAAAAAATATTTGAAATAATTAGGAAATTTTTCTATTTTGATAATCCGAAAAATGATTTAAGCCAATGAAAAAGAGAATTAGTAAATCAACTATTAAGCACGAAATAGCTGTAAAAGGGATACCGGCTTCGCCCGGTATCGCTATTGGACCAGTAGTAATTTATACAGAACCTATTCTCAATCCAGAAGTGCGTATTATTCCAAAGAACCGTATTAAAGAAGAAATTAAAAGGTTTAAAAAAGCTATCCACGACAGTCGGGTTTACTTGAGTAAAGTTTATGATGAAACTGTAAAGAATTATGGGCAAGAATTCGCAGATGTTATTAATACACAAATCGCCATCCTGGATGATAAAGTCTTTTTAGCAGAAGTTGAACAGCTCATTCGTGAGAAGCAATATGATGCTCCATATAGCACTTTCGAAGTTTTCCGCCAGAAAAAAGAGTATCTTCTTAGTCTTTCGGATGAATACTTTCGTGATAGAGCATTTGACGTTCAAAGCCTTAAATTTCTGATATTGAGGAACTTACTTGGCAAAAAATTAGAATTTATTCTTAAAAAAAATTCCATTGTAATTGCCGATAATCTTACACCAGCCGATACGATACAATTACATCGCAAAAATATATTGGGATTTTGCACAAACGTTGGGGGAAAAAATTCTCACACAGCGATCATCGCTCGGTCATTAGGTGTACCAGCGGTTGTTGGAACCGAAATCATCACTGACATTTGTCATCCTGGAGATGCTGTTGCTCTTGATGGTAATGATGGTATTATAATTGTCAATCCCAGTAAAGAAACGATAGAAGCTTACCGAAAAAAACAGAATCAGTTCTTGATATTTGGAAAAAGCCTTCTCAAAAAGGCCGATAAACCTGCCCAGACAACCGATGGTAAACACATTAAAGTCTATGCAAATATCGAGTTTGAGGAAGAATTAGACCAGGTAATAAAGTCAGGTGCGGAGGGAATCGGCTTATATCGGACAGAAGGATTATATTTAAATCGAAATAGTTTTCCTTCCGAAGACCAACAGGTGGAAAATTATTTAAAAATTGCCAAAGCAATGAGCCCCCGAACAGTCATCATCCGCACGCTGGATATTGGTGGAGATAAGCTTCTTCCAGAATATTTAGGCATGCCCGAAAGAAACCCATTTCTTGGCTGGCGAGCAATCCGCTTCTGTCTCGATCACAAAGAAATATTTATTCCACAGCTCAAGGCAATTCTTAAAAGCAATATTTATCGCAACGTACAAATTTTACTCCCAATGGTCAGTTCCATAGAAGAAATCCACCAATTCAAAGAAGTTTTTGAAGAAACAAAAAAGGTACTGGAAAGTGAAGGTAAAGAATTTAACCCAGATATAAAAATAGGTATGATGGTAGAAATTCCTTCTGCAGCATTAATGGCGGAATCATTCGCAAAAGAGATTGATTTTTTTAGTATTGGAACAAACGATCTAACCCAGTATACACTTGCAGTTGATCGAGCTAACGAGAAAATTTCTCATTTATATAACCATTTTCATCCAGCATTACTGCAACTAATTAAACATGTTGTCGACATTGGTAAAAGCACAAATACTCCGGTAAGTATGTGTGGAGAAATGGCCGGTGATCCAGTAGCAGTACCTCTTTTACTCGGAATGGGTATGGACCATTTAAGCGCTGCTCATATTGCCATTCCTGAAATAAAAAATGTGATACGGCATCTTTCTTTAAAAGAATGTGAGTCGTTATATGAAGAAGTTAAAAAATTACACACAGCATCAGATATACAAAAAACTTGCGAAGATTTTTTCAGAAAGATATTTACCGATTACTATGTTCCGATAAATAACAACAATGAAAAATCGAGTAAAGGCTAAGAATTGAATATGATTTTTTACTACCTACCTAATTTAGATCATTTTAAAATCAAAATTAAAATTAAATCAATTCATATAATAAAAAGGGGTTGTTTATGCTGAAATCTGATCCATCAAATTTTGCTAATTTCATCCGAGCCTTGCCTGAGCAAATCAAAACATCATCTTCAATTGCTAAAAGCATTTCATTAGATAATTTTCCCAGAAACTTTGATAATATTTTATTTATCGGAATGGGCGGATCGGCCATTGCAGGAGACTTGCTCGCAGCTTTTACAAAAAATGAAATAAATATTCCTTTTATTGTTCTTAGAGATTACCATATTCCAAACTTTGTAACAGATAAAACGCTACTATTCGCTTCAAGTTATTCTGGCAATACAGAAGAAACTCTATCGGCTGTCAAAGAAGCAGTGAAAAAAAAAGCCCAAATTATTGCCATTTCAAGTGGAGGCCAACTAGCAGAATTAGCATCTGACAAAGGATTACCTTTTTTGAAAATCCCTGGTGGTTTTCCCCCACGACAAGCACTGGGATATTCCTTCTTTCCCATACTTCATATTTTACAACTACTTGAGTTAATTCCCAACAAAGAAGATCAGATTACCGAAACGATTCAAATTGTTGAAAACCTGCTAGAACGAAATGATCCTGAAACGACTGGAGGAAATAACCTGGCCAACCACATTGCCCAGAAATTAGTTAACAGAGTACCTATTATTTATACTGCTTCTGAATTTCTAAATCCTGTTGTTGTCCGCTGGAGAAACCAATTTAACGAAAATTCCAAAATTCTGGCTTTTAGTAACGTCTTACCAGAATTGAACCATAACGAAATCATGGGTTGGGAAGCTCCACGCAAATTACTAAATTGCTTTAGCGTTCTCTTTTTACGCGATTCACAAGAACAATCTCGCAACAAAAAAAGATTAGAAATAACTCGCGAAATTCTCAGAAAAGGTAAAGTACCTATCTTTGAGCTTTTCAGTGAAGGAAAAAGCAATTTAGCACGTATTTTTTCTCACATTTATCTCGGTGATTGGGTAAGCTACTATTTAGCGTTACTTTATGGTAAAGATCCCCTTCGAATTGATAGTATTGATTATTTAAAAGAAACTCTTAAAAAAGAAAAATAATTTATTAAAATTATGTAAAATAAATCATTAAATAATTATCACAAAAATGAAAAACAATTTCGCAAATTTCTTTAACTCGCAAATTAAGAATATCGTTGAGTTTAAAATATCCTTAAAAAATATTCTTATAAGTTTGCAATATTTAAAAAATAGGTTTTAATACTAATATAGATGAATATTACATTTTAATAAATGGATAAGGAGAATAAAATGAGAAATTATCTATTCTCATCTGAATCTGTTACAGAAGGACATCCAGATAAAATTGCTGATCAAATTTCAGATGCTATTTTAGATGCTATAATTGAAAAAGATAACTACGGTCGAGTGGCTTGCGAAACGTTTGTCAGTAATGGTTTAGTTTTTGTAGGTGGTGAAATATCCTGCGAATGTTATGTAGATATTCCTGGAGTTGTACGGGAAAAAGTAAAAGAAATCGGTTATACCGACCCACATTATGGTTTTGATTATGAAACATGTGCAGTGTTAACTAATATTAATCAGCAATCGCCAGACATTGCCATAGGTGTGGATCGTGCCGGAGCTGGAGACCAGGGAATGATGTTCGGTTATGCCACTACGGAAACTGAAGAATTAATGCCCATGCCTATTTTGCTGGCTCATAAATTAGCAAAACAATTAAGTCAGGTTAGACGTAACAAAATATTACCCTACTTGCGCCCTGACGGAAAATCTCAGGTTACTGTAAAGTACGAAGACGCTAAACCTGTTTCTGTAGAAAAAGTGGTCATATCTGCTCATCATGATCCAGACGTAGACATGAAAAAATTACGGGATGACATCATTGATGCAGTAATCTATCCGGTGATTACTGAAAATATCCGCAGCAAAAATATCCAGATATTTATTAATCCCACTGGTAGATTTGTCATTGGAGGTCCCAAGGCAGACACGGGACTAACTGGAAGAAAGATTGTGGTAGATACCTACGGAGGCGCTTATTTGCAGGGAGGAGGTTGTTTTAGCGGAAAAGATCCAACCAAAGTAGATCGTTCGGCTTCCTATTATGCCCGTTATGTAGCAAAAAATATAGTAAAAGCAGGTCTGGCACAGCGCTGCGGGATTCAGGTTGCTTATGCTATCGGAGTCGCCGAACCTGTAAGTCTAATGGTTGAAACTTTTGGTACCGGCAAACTACCTGATGAAGAGATTACCAAAATAGTTCAAGAAAACTTTGATTTTACACCGGGAGGAATGATCAACGAGCTGGAATTACTTCGCCCCATTTACCAGAAAACTGCCGTATACGGACATTTTGGACGTAAAGAAAAGGAATTCACATGGGAAGCTACCAATCGGGCAAAAGATTTGAAAAAATACTTATAAAGATTTTGAAACATTTATGATTTTACACAAAAAGTAGAATATTATTTCTAAAAACATTTATTTCTTTCAACTTCATAATTTCTCCCTGCCTTATCCGGCAGAGTTTTTACTTTGAAGACCTCGTTGTACTTTACTAGAAAAGCAGTTTTTTAAAACTAGTTTAGCTTAAAGTATCATTCCTATATTCCAGAATAAAACATCTTTTCAGTATTGTTATCAAATCTCTGAAACATTCTCAAATTTCAGATAGTTGCGATTTGAGCTTTAAAAACCAGCTCGAAGAAAAATTTTATTATATTATTCATTTAAATTGAAATATTATAAAAAAATACAAAAATATATAAAAAATATTTTGTCATGAATCATTATTATAGATTAAAATAATTTTCATTTTTTGTCTATTGTAATCCATTAAATTTAAAACCCTTTTCAACCTATTTTAAAACCAATACGCATTTTATTTAAATATTAAAATTTAAATGGGAGATATTCTTTCTTTCTATCATATAACTTTTTAAGAGGAAAATTGAAGCTTTTATGGTTACTAAAGTCATTTATTGATTCGGTACTACATTTGTAGTAATAATTTTATGTTGATAATTTGAAAGCATGTGAAAATGAAGAAATCAGTATTGGTACTTTGCTTACCTATCCTTTTCACAAATTTCTGTTTTGTATCTACTAATGCAAAAAATACAAAACATTTTTTTTCGATACGCAGCTTATGATAGTTCTGGAACAAAAATTATTGAAGACCTCATGACTATCGATTTTTCCGATTCAAATCATCTGACGGAAAACTGGGGCTTTTCTGCATTAACCCAGACACACTCGGTGGGTTCTCAGGTTGGAACAGGTCAATTAATCGGTAGTGTTCAAAATAAGGAAATACATTTAAATTTAACCCCAAATTTCAATGATAATAATGTTATGCTCATCGGTTCACTAACTAATAGAAAAATAATTGGCAAATGGATGTGGATAACTTTTATTGGTGTATCTAATCAAAGCGCTTTCGAGGCCATAAAAATATGAGGTATTATATTATGAAATCGATCAAAATAGTTATACCTGTCTTAGTGGGAATCCTTTTTTTCTTTTTAAATTGTAAAAAAGTCACTGCACCCATCTCACCCAAGATGCGTAAATTAACTGCTGATGAAATCAAAGTGGTCGAATCCAGCCAGGATTTTGGTACCAAATTATTCAAACAAATTGTTCAGATTGAACAGGATAAAAACATTTTTATCTCACCACTCAGTGTTTCCATGGCTCTGGGTATGGCTTTAAATGGTGCGGCCGGGAATACCTTCCAGGCCATGCAATCCACACTACAATTTCAAAATATGACATCAGAGCAAATCAATCAGGCATATCGAAGCCTTCTTCAACTCTTAAGGAATCTGGATCCAAAGGTCATCTTTGAAATAGCAAATTCCATTTGGTACCGGCAAGATTTGCAGTTTGAAAAGAATTTTATTGATTTGAATAAAAAATATTTTGATGCCACAATTAATCCTCTGGATTTCGGTAACCCGAATGCCATAAACACCATTAACAATTGGGTAAAAGAGAAAACACGAAATAAAATTCAAAAAATTATTGGCCGGATCAACCCGGAGAATATTATGTTTCTAATCAATGCTATTTATTTCAAAGGTACATGGAAGTTCCAATTCGAAAAAGAACTTACAACCGAGGAACCTTTCTTCAAAACAGATGGATCGCAGATCACCTGCATGATGATGTCACAAAGAGGCACCTTTCGCTATCTGTCCCAGCCGGATTTTGAAGCGGTTGATTTACCCTATGGTAAGGGCGATTTTTATATGACCATAATTTTGCCTCATCCCAATACAAACATTGATTCTCTTATCTTTATGATTTCTCCGGATTTGCTACAACAGTGGGTAAAAAATTTCTCAGAGCTGGATGGTCTTGTAGAGATTCCCCGATTTAAATTGACATACAAAATTGACCTCATCCCGGTACTTACTGAATTAGGAATGGGAATTGCCTTTGATCGTTATGCAGCCGATTTTAGTAACCTTTACAAAGGTCCTCAAAATGTGTTCATTAGCAGTGCATTGCATAAAACCTTTGTAGAAGTAGATGAGGAAGGAACCGAAGCAGCAGCGGTTACTTCGATTGGTTTTTCGGCTACTTCGGTTGGTGGAGGTGGATTCTATTTTCGAGCAGACCGGCCATTTTTCTTCATTATCCGAGAGAAATCCTCGAACACAATCTTGTTTGCCGGGAAAATAGTGGAGCCGCAGGAGCAATAACCGATAAATGGAATCAAATCATTTACTTCAATCGTAATTTCTCTAACTCCTATCAGCAAAGTTTAGACGCCTTTCTGTTAGATGCCTTGTTTGGAAACGTTTTCACGAAAACGGTTACCTTAAATACCGGTATTCATATTGAAAAGTTTGTTGTTGAAAATGAAAATATTTACCATAACGGAGTGCAAACATATATTTCTCTCAGCTCACTTATTCTAAATTCAAATGTTTTTACAATTTCAATACCTCACTCATTCTCAAATTCTCTGACAGAAAAATGGCGGGAACGGCGAGAAGAGCTGAAATTCGATCTGGAGCATCAAAAAAATTCTCCTCAACACGCAATATAGATTACTTTATCAAAAAGCAGATATCTTTGACAGTTTAATCAGTGAACATTGATTTCAATTCATTCTGGGAAAAATTTTAAATGAAAAATGTTCTTTGATTTTGTTGATGGATTACTACTTGAATCAGTCGGACTTAAAAGAAGAAAAAAGATGGTATCTTGCCTTCAAACCTTTATAAAATAAGAATGGATTGTACCTTAAAATTTTTCACAAAGTCAACAGAAAAAAGGAGCTTATCTCAAAACCAGATACATAAAAAACAACATCTATTATCAAAATATTGCTATTAAAGGCTAGCAAACTATAGTGAAATTGAAAATTAATGACTAATAGTTTGATTAGAAATATATAAATATGATTATTATTAGTGTACTTTAACCCACAAGTCTGGTGTGGAATTCCAGCTCGCAAAAGAAATAACTGTTTTCATTCAAAACGATTCTTTAACTGAAATTTGTAGTATCCAATTTAAACAAAGAAATATAGAAGAGATTGATTCATTTAACTCTGAAAAGAAACACAGGTTTAATCATATATATTTTAAATATATTTTAACCTCAACTTTTGTTTTGTCTTTTTTTTTATTTTTTTCTTCAGCATCCATCTAATCATAGTGATTTACTTTCTTTCAAATGCAGTCAGAACCATGAAGAAGAAGATTTGTACCGAAAGGTTCATACGACCGTACCAGTTGGTACATTTTATTTATATGGTCTCATACTGCTTAATATGTAAAACCTGAATAAACAATATATTAGCAAGATTACATTTTTTTGGTACATTATTTGTGTTACAAAAATCGAACAGAGGGAGAAATTAATGATGAACCGAGTTGTACAGAAAATTATCATTTTTAGTCTGATTCTAATTTTTACCCAATTGTCCTGGACACAGAACACACACAGACTAACCAGTTTAGAACGAGATCTGACACGTTTGAAAGAGAAAATTCAAGAGGCTTACCATTTTGTGCAATTATTTCCAAATACTAAAATAAAAGAAATCATTCTATCCGCTGAACGCCAGCTTAATCAGGCAAAAAACGCCATTGCTGCCCAACAGTATTTGAAGGCGCGCTCGCACATTAATATTGGATTTTCGATTTTAGAAAAATTATATAGAGAACTCCGAAACAATCCTTTTATCAAAGTAAAATTCAAAGAACGTCTAGACCAAATTATTCGGGAAGCTGAACAAATCGTTCTTAATTCACCTAATCCTGAAGCAAGAACGCTGCTTAATCGGGCACGCTATTTCAGACAAAAAGCCTTCAATATGGCAGGCATCGGACAATCCGAAGCTGCTTTAAAAAATTATTTCCTGGCAATTTTTTTCGCAGAAAATTCTATAAAGAGCGTCCAGGGAAAACCTAACGCCTCCATTGACAATCTCGAACGGCATTTTGAAGACAGCAAGGCATTGATGAATCAAATTAAAGAAATGTTGGGGCAAAAACAAGATGCCACGATTAACGATATCCTAAAACGGGCTAATGAAGAATTTCGTCAGGCCCGAAGATATTATGAAACCCGACAAAACCGTAAAGCTTATCAACAACTCCAAATTGTAAATAGACTATTATATAGAGTATTAGATCTATTAGAAAAAGATCCACACATCAAATCTGAAAGATTGTTGACTGAAATTGAACTGTTAGAACAAAGTGTGGCAGAATTTCGCAACAAAATCAAACAGGAAAAATCTGATGAACTAATGAAACTATACGAGCGTCTGTCCTTTTTAACCCGTTCTATTCGGCAAAAATATGAATCTGGGAAAATTGAATCGGCTCACAAGCAATTGAGTGTGGCTAATCGATTACTACTCCAACTCCAAAAGCGTTTAGATAACAAAACTAATCCGGTAGATGTTCAAATTAAAAATCAATTAGAAACAGCCCAATATATGCTCAGTACACTAGAAAAAGAAACACCAAATAATCCCTATTATGAACCTTTGTTGGAATTACTAAGAAAAAACTGGGAAAAAGCAAAACAAGCGTGGAAAAACAATCAGACGCATCTGTCTATACAACATCTAAAATTTTTCAACAACCTATCATTAAAACTGGATCAAATGAAAACCGCTTCAGAAATCAATATAAGGCAAAAGCAAAAAATATTAGAAAATTTTCAACGATTAGAAAAGTTATTGAACAATCCGCCAAATTCTTTAAAAGATAATGAGGTTTTTCAATCAAGATATGAAAATGCAAAAAGGCTTTACCAGATTGCCAGAAGTGCCTGTCAGGAGGAAAATATGACAATTTGCTGGCAAATTACCAGAATGGCAATACAACTTTTAATCCAATAAAAAAATTTCATCCCTGGGGCCCCCGGGAAAAAGTCGATGTAAACTAAAAAAGGAGGTATAAAAAATGAAAAGGTTTTTGATTGGATTTACAGTAACGATCGTCACGCTCTTCTTGATCATAGGGTGTGAGAAAAATACTAGTTCGGCTCTATCGGATGAACAATTAGAAATATCCGGAATCGAAGATATGGTATTGGATGAAAATAACGAATATTTAATAGATTGGGGTATAGATGACGGTGATGAAAATAATATGTTCGATGGATTTTCAACGTTTGCCTCAGCCTTCTCATTACCTAAAGTAATGACCCCTCTCAACAATGTCGTTCGCTTTGGTAGAAAAATCGACAAAAGATTCCCTCGAACCATTGTTGTCCGCCGAATTTCTCCTGACTCGATACTGGTAGCCGTGGAACGAGTTCTTTCAGGTAAGTTCGTCATTTTTGATAAAATTACAAACAGTAGCACTAATACAGACACAATTGGAATCACCCGAAAGCCATTACGACATATTGTTAAAAGAAAGACAATATTTGTCAAACGCAACGTTACTGATGCCGAATTCCGTTTTCCGCGAAAGCGCTTCCGATTAGCTCAAGTGTCTCTCACTCTAGGTAAAAGCAAACCTGTCAATACTATTCGGTTAGAAAAAATCAGCATCAAAAGCGCAAGTGGATACGATACAACCTTTACCGATCCATTGAACACCATGTTGAATATTCCAGAAGATCTACCTACCTTTATTAAAGGCGAAAAAGTGACCATTACAGTTCTGGTGAGCAATTCTTCAACAAATCTGTTGCCTGATTCTACTGGTGCAACAGAAACTTTGCTGCTCCACTTCGGTATCAATCGTCAGCACCACGCCAGAAAACGCTTCGAATTTAAAGGAGTGGATCCAGAGACAGGATTTAATATTTATGAGGGAACCTGGACTGTGCATGAACCAGCATATCATCTCTTTCATGCAGTAGTTGATGCTATCGACAACGGAACTATTTATGATACAGATAACGAAACTTATCCTTATAATTCAACTACCTGGGGCTACCCATATCGTGTAGTACTTGCAAAATAAAAAGCGCAATTCGGCATAGCACACCTCAACAATGCCCGGGTTTTTACCCGGGCATTGTAATTAAAAAAAGTAATGAATAGAAAATATTTAGCCGATTATTCTAAAGACTCGATGATTGGTAAAAAAGATACGTTATAACTACTGAAATAACGGATGCTTTCAAAATTAAAAAAAATAAACGTACTCTGGCTTGAAATAGAAGTAAAGAGTTGAAAACACATACTATACAATGCAGACAATTTTTATTTAGAAAATTTTCTCTAAATAAAAAGGTTCTTTTTAAAATAAATAAAATTTTATTGGCTGTCTATCTGATGAAGTTAACTGATAAACATAAACTCGAGTTAAATTCTGGTCTTTTATCTATTCTCATATTTTGGTTCATATTATTGATGAATCTATTTCTTTTTGCACAAAACAATTCCAATTTACTAGTGACCAAAGATATCCGTGAGATCTATGAATCCCGATTATTACAGCTTGAATTCTTACTCAATAATCAAGGTGTGTCCGATAGTTTAGTTATATATTTGAAAGAAGAGGCACAATACTTTGCGCAGAAAAAAGAATGGGAATTAGCCACGTCCCTTATTAATCAAGCGCTTGATCTTTTTGTTTCAAACACCAAAACAGAAAGTTTACTTCCGATTGATCCCCCACCACTAGAACCAAATGTATTGCCTAATTCCTTAACAATTGATAATGGGTGGAAATGGTCTATGGAATTTGGATCGGACTATTCCCGTCAGGAATATGAAATGAATTTTATAGAATCGGATAGTGTTGTTTTAGAAGAACTTCATAATCCTTTTTTAGCCATTCGTCTTTCCAAAACTGGGCAGCTAAGAAAGGAAAATTTTCAGTTTTATCAGTTTCTCCGAGGAGACCAGGATCAATTCCAAACCAGTACGTCTTTCTCTCTGGAATCGAACCAGGCATCAAATTATTGGCGTGTAGAAGGAATAAGCAATTTGTTCTGGCAACACCAGAAGAATCTGGGGAATTTTTGGGAGAACCAGATTTCCGGTGTATTTAATCAAGCAGTGAGGCGAAACCACAGATTCTATCTTTATTCGCAAATACGTCATAAGCTCAATTTTACCTCAGATTCTTCTTACGGGAATATTTTTGCCGCTGACCTCACTGCCGCATTTCGATTCTATACCCGATTGTTGACTTGGACGGAATTTTCCATAAGTCCATCCTATTATAATGAAAATCAAGTACTTGGTCTTTGTTATTCTCAAATTAAAAGTCGGATTGAATGGAACAATCGATTAGATTATAACAATTTTTTCCAACTCCAATTCAATCACTATTACCGATCCTTTCGCAGCCGACAACCCGATGAAGACTACATCAATTTTTATCAGCAGGTTCAACCAACTCTTGAATTTGAATTTCCTATTTATCGACCTTTTGGTGTAAAGGCAAAATTGGATGGATACTCACGGTGGTATGGGAATCCAGACGTTTCCCATTCGGACTTCTACTTTTTTTCCTTAAGCACTCAAATAAAAATTTATCTATCAGATTTTACCAGTTTGGGAATCGGTTATGTTTATGAACTGGAAAATCATCGAACTAAGATAGAAAGCGAAAAAATACTGGTCGAGCAGGAAAATTTTAAAGCTAAAGGTATTGTCATCTCGGCTGATATTTTAAACACAGACGGTTTAATACTGACTCTCTCCTATCAATTCACCTTACGAGATTATCCCAATGCCGTCATAGGTGATTTTTTCAATATTTACAGCAATCGCCGTATTCACAGTCTTTACGGAATTGGTTACATCCCACTCTCCGCTCACTGGCAATTCCAATTTTTTGCCAATTACGACAATGATCGTGATAGAGATCGTGAAGCAAATGATAATTTTAGCACCATTTTTAACCTGGGATTGGTCTATAAATTTTAAATTTCAGTTTAAAATATGCTTTACTTATTTTAATATTTCACTCTACCATCAGTGAATGCATA
>CAYLYM010000026.1:23346-36735 GCA_964387645.1 uncultured Calditrichaceae bacterium
CTTATTCGAAAACCAGATCTTTTTACTAACAGAGATAATTAGGCAAATTTGTATTTTTCAAATCCTTTATTTATATTCATAAAATTTTTAAAAAGGAGAAAATGACATGAAGCGAAATCGCGTAATTTTGGATGCTATGGGCGGAGATTATGCACCTGCTGAAACTGTAAAAGGAGCCATTTTAGCTTGTAAAGAAAGTCGGGCTTTACAAGTTATTTTAGTTGGTAATCCAGATAAAATCAAGAATGAGATGAAGCATTTAGATATAAAGGGTTTAAGCTTTGAGATAGTTCCAGCATCAGAAGTTATCAAAATGGAAGATTTGCCCAGAGAAGCGGTGGAAGAGAAACCAGATGCTTCTATCCACGTGGCCTGCCGACTCCTGTCGGAAGGTGAAGGCCTTGCTCTGGTCAGCGCGGGCAACACTGGCGCCACTGTACTATCCTGTGCTAAACATCTGAAACGGATCGAAGGGGTAGAACGTGGAGCTCTGGCGGCTATTCTTCCTGCTGCTAAAACCAAGCCTTCTGATCCGGGTAGAACAATAATGTTGGATGTGGGGGCAACATTACATTGTACCTCATCTCAACTGTTTCAATTTGCCATCATGGGTATTCATTATGCCCATGAAGTGCTCGAAATTGAAAAACCCCGGCTGGCTCTACTGAATATCGGTGAGGAAGAAACCAAAGGACACGACGTATTGGTGGAAACTTATTCTCTTCTGAGAAAAATAAAAGAAGCCGATTTCATCGGAAATGTGGAAGGTAAGGATATACTCCGAGGTATTGCCGATGTGATCATTTGTGAAGGTATGATTGGCAACATTGTCCTGAAAGCTCTGGAAGGTGTAGTAGAGATAGGTATTGAAACAGGAAAACTTCTTTGGAGAAAAAGTATGCTCGGAAAGGTGGGATTAACCCTGCTGGCTCCTAAACTCAAAAAAATAAAAAAAAGATTGGATTATTCAGAATACGGCGGTGCACCTATCCTGGGATTTGAAAAATTAGTTATCAAAACACATGGCCGTTCTAAAGCTAAAGCTATCAAAAATGCTATCTTAAATGCGGAAGTATCGCTCAAACATGATCTGGTAGAGAAAATCAAAACAGATGTGCAAAAATATAATAAAGAATTCTTACAATATATCCAGACACGCTGGTAAAAATTGATAACAGTACAACCACCGTCAATCAGCCATTTATACCTACAGACATTAACACATCTCGATATCTGGCATCCCCCCAAAAGAACTTCAATTCATTCAAATTATTAGTAAATAATAGGGCTAAATGTCCAAATTTTCAAAATTAATCAAGCCTCCGGATTGCAAACAAAAGGTAACACTTAAATTTTAATTAAAATTGGACAATCACAGGACTATTTTAGCAAATGCCTGAATGAGTACAATATCAGAGATTTTCTTCTACTCAAATAAAGAAATCTCAATAATTAATAATTAGATAGTTTCTATATCTTAAAAATAAATTCTCTATTTATGCTAACATTTCTTCAATACTCATCATTTCTGGAACATTGGAATCTATAGAAATATTTTGACTTCTAACCGCTAATAGATTTTTATTTTCGAAAATAAAATCTGTTTTACCCAATAATATTCCACCAAAGCCAACTTGTAATATCCGAGTTATGTGACCATCTTCTGAAACAATTTCTTCCGGTTTTTCCATAAATGTATGGCTATGACCTCCCACAATCCAATCAATGCCACGAACCTTTTCTGCTAATTTTAAATCATCAGGACGTTTTTCTTTGTACTTATACCCAAGATGCGAAAGAACAATTATCAAGTTACATCCCAGGTCTTTTCTTAAATAATTAACAACAGCTTGTAATGGTTTGTAAGGTTCTTTGTAACTTATACCAATATGATTTTGGGGAGCAACCATATCGGTAAAATCAATTCCAACTCCTGTGATTCCCACCTTAACCGGTCCGACTTGTTTTATCACAAATGTCCGAATTCGTGATTCCAGTGGAGTATTTCCAAAATCAAAATTACAATTGACAATATCAAAATTAGCATAAGAAAGAGCCCTGGTCAAAGATTCCACCCCATTATCAAATTCGTGGTTACCTAAGGTACTCACATCATATCCACATTTACTCATGGTTAAATATTCAACCTTGCCTTTGAACAAATTATAGTAAGGTGTTCCCTGCAACACATCTCCAGCATCCACCAACAAAGTATGGGGATTTTCACTCCGAATTTTCTTCACCAAAGTAGCCCTGCGAGCAATTCCTCCCATTCCTCGATACCGGCCACTGCCCACTGGAAATGGGTCAATGCGAGAATGAGTATCATTCGTTTGTAAAAGAGTTAGATTAAAAAGATTTTCCTTAGCCTTCAGATTTTTTATCCAGATATGTGGAAGTTGGAGCCCCGCACCGAACAATAACCCTTTTTTTATAAAGTCTCTTCTATTCATCATATTTTTCCTTCGCTAATAGTAAAGACAAACTCTCCTATATTCCTCAAAAACTGATTAATTATTCAAACACAATTCTTCCATCCACTTCTGCGGTGATAGGATTTCCCCTAGATTGAGCTTGTCTGATTTCGTCAATAATCGCATCGCGAATTAACACACCGAGAAAATCTCTTTTGGCTTGACCTAATACTTGTAAACTTGAGCGACCCGGATTGGATAAAAAATCAGTTGTTACCACATAATAAATTTCTTCTGGATCAACTTTCTCCCCCTGCACAGTAAGAGTAATTAGCTGTCCATTACGAAAAGTCAATCGCATACCTGCGATGGCTTCTCCATTCCGTTCTCCGATTTGTTTCGCCAAAGTTATCACCTGTTCTCCAGTCATTTCAAGAACCACCAGCTCATTCTCAAAGGGCATTACCTCATAAATTTTACCTAAAGTTATGGGTCCTTTGGGGATGCTTGCTCTGATACCACCCAGGTTGGTGATAGCAATATGCACCTTTTTACTATATTCAGCATTTGCTCTTTTGAGCATCAGCTCGGCAATAAAATTATTTAATGGCGCTTCCGGTCTCCCTTTTCTTAATTCCTTCTCTGCATAACCGATAATTTTATTCATAGTCTGATTCAACTGCTGACGATATGGAATAATGAGATTCTCAACCAAAATGTCGTTGCTAATGGTTGAATCAATAGCCAGATTAGTACTGGTCAAATTTTCAGTCAATATAAGTCTTGATGATCCAGTTCCAGCGCACTGCCAGGCAATAATATTCAGTAAGAAAAGAAAAATCCAAAAAGGTAGTCTTTTCTTTCTCATGAATTTGTTCACCAATTATTGCTCCAAAATTTTTAATCTTTAGTCAATTCGAAACAATTTATATTCAAAAGAAATAGGGATTTTAATTATTAATAATAGTTTTCGATCTTAAATATAAAAAAATATGTAAAATCTATTAATTCACTCTCTTTAAAACAAAATATGGAAATCGCTCAACCTACATGGTTGTATCATCCTTACTATCTGAGATGAGTTCGTCAATTAAAATATCTATGTTTTTAACTGAATAAATTTTAAAATTCTTTTCTCAAATATGAATATTCTCCTGCCGTAGTGGATATCTTCGCAACAAATATTGATAAAGAAAGTTGAACCGTTCAGCGACTTCTGGCATGAAGGGCAATTTTATTTCCATCATTTACCAGATTAAATGTTACATTCGGATTGGCTTCGAGTTCTTTTTTGACCAGTTTTACGGGATCATCGACAAAAGTCAGATGAATTCTCTCAACTTCCGATTTGGATAAACGTGTATGAATCCCGATGAAACTGCATCGGTCGATTAGACGAGCAAATTTGTAAGCTTTATGCGAATACATAATGTATTCCTGTTCAAGCAGATGAAACACCTCATCTAAAGGCCTGGCTAATAGATCAAAGAAGTTTTCTTTGGCAGATTGCGGCCCAATACCGTTTCTGCATTCGGCTAAAAACAAAATTTTTCCACCCGGTTTAACCGCCGCTTTACTTAATTCTAATGCCCGTTGCGCAGTATAAATGGTTTCGTCATTGGGGTAGCCTCCCGATGAAACGATCAAAAAATCTGCCGGTTCAACTGTTTGGCTCATCATTTCATCTACTTGCAAGATACCCTGTTGTGTGACTTCTTCTAAGTTGCCAAAAGCCGACCACAGAATTTTATGTTCTTTTTCAATAGTAACCAGAGCATAACTTGGTCGGTCTTTTGTAATCAGCCTGAACCCCTCTTCCATGTCTTTGGCGAGGGGATTGTTTCGCCTGTTAAAATCCGGATGCCAGGGATGATATCCAAATGTTGCTTCATCTTTCAAGGCCATAGCATGATTTCGCTCGGTCGTCTCCAATGCGCAAATACCCGGTAAAAAATCTTTTATCGCATTGGAATAACCAGCAAAATAATGATTCTTCATATCCGACAACGCCAGAAAAACACCCACATCCTCTATGACTGGATTAGCCAGGACACGATTTCCAAAGCTGGTCATTCCACAATCCACAAAATTTCCCTTCCGACAATCGTGAGCTTTAATCTCGAATTTTCTAAAATTATTTTTCTTAAACTCATCGCTTAAACTTTGTTTAATTTGATCATTTCCTGGTAGATCGGGATCATGGGTGCCAGTGCAGATAATTGCATACACAAATTTAGCCTGAACCAGCTGGGGGACGATAACCTGAAAAATATCTCTGAAAGATACATCGCGCGTGGCATCTTCCACCAAAAGTAATACCTTTTTCTCTTTAACAGCCTCTGGCAGAACTGGTGAAGCGACAGGTTTTGAAAGAGCCTCTTTTAAAACAACTAAATTATCTTTTTTAACATCGTTTTCCTTTACTTCAATCAGAGCCAATATATTTTTTTGGGGAATATCAAACTCAATTGTTTCGAACCCATATTTAAATCGACAAATCATCACTTCTCCTCTTCAAATATATTTTTACGTGATTATCAATTCATTTTCATATTCTCTATATTTTGCATTTTAAAATAATTCTAATCATCTGAAAAGCTCAACATTTCTTGATACTCAAACAGACCATTCAATCATTTCAAAATTCGGACCGGGTACCCTAATTTCTATGAGATTAATACGTGGAAATTCTTCTATAGGTTGATTATTTAACTTTACTAAAAATTGGAAACCCAGACAATCATCTGGATTAACTTCCAGGTCTTCAAAGAAAATTCCAATTTCCAGGATTTTATCTAACTTAAAAGTAGGTTTTAGATTGCTTTTCTTTAGTAAACCATTTTTCATAACATATTTTTCAATTACACCACGTAGTGGAGAAATAACAACTGTTAAATGATGTGGCTGGCGCACAGCTAAGACGAATTCAGCCAATGGATCGGGAGGGGTATGAAAATCAACTCGTAAATACAAACTCTGTGCATCAAAACCCACATGAATGCGATCCATGATACGAGTAACCTGATGCATGGCCGTTTGAGGTGTACGGCTCACTTCGTAAATAGCCGCTCCTGCCCACTCATAAAAATGAGTCGAACGACCATCGATGACAGGATGAATAAAATTCTTTGGTCGGGTACTAATAAAGCGATCAAAATGTACTCGCTTAATTGTTTGGTAAAGCTGAGTGGGAATGTCGTGTCCTAATAATCGATAAACTTCCATCAAATGCTCCCGGTAAAGTTGATCAAATTCCAAATCATTAGCAGAAGAATGATCGTCTCCATACCACCAATTCCAGTCCGATCCTTCGGCAATGTGAATTTGCTCCCAGGCTTTTTTGAGGTCTTCTTCGGTGTATAATCCCGTTTTTTGTTGATTGATTAAAAATTCTCTTGTTTCATAAAGAATGTCCCAGGATTTATTATCCTCTTCAGATCCTATCCAAATATTAAAATTACTGTTAATCCAGGATCCTGGGTAGATTGATTTTAATGTTTCTGTCTTTTTATTTCGTTTTATTACATCAGAAAAAGTTACTGTTTCTAGGAATGGATCTTCAGACAGTGTCTGAAAAAGCTTCCGTAAAAAAGGCTTTCCATCCTGATCATAATATTCCCAACAATTCTCCCCATCTAAAATAATAGGAATGACAAATCGGTGCAAATTCTCCTCGCCATATTTATCAATTAGTAATTTACGATTAGCATGAATACGGTTAATAAAATCCTTCACTGATTGTTCTACCGGCCAATTTGTGTAAACAAAACCTATAGCATCGGATAAATAATGATTCCTGAAGAAAATGTAAATCTTGCTCTTCCGGATCTGCAATAGATAGGGCTGATAAATTTTATGATGAGAGAATTTATCTTTCAAAGTGTTAGCAAGAATTCCTTCATCTGTGGCCACCCATTCAATGCCCTGTCGTGCGATGATTTCCAAAGCCTGAACACTGACACTTCCTTCAGAAGGCCACATACCTCTTGGGCGCTTTCCAAAAATTTTCTCAAAAAAATTTAGACTTTGGATCACTTGTGCTTCAGCATCTTCAGGAAATGCAAAATGATGAATCGGCATTGGAAGTCCAGGTGAAGACTCCTGCCCAACACGGTTATCGCAGAGTAAAGGAAGAATAGGGTGGTAAAACGGGCTGCAGCTCAACTCAATCTGTCCTGTTTCCCACATCTTTTTATGTGTTGGAATAATATCCTTTATGATGTTTCGCGTTTCCGATAGTAATACCCACTTGTCAGTTTCTGAAAAATTTCGTCCTTTTTTAAATAGTTGTTCAACGGCTGGGCGTTTCCGGGACTCCATTCCAATCCAACACATGTTATACCACATTTGCAGGTCCCTATATTCACTAACTGTAAATGCCTCAATTTTTTTATCCAGTAGATCGTTTTTTAAATCAAATGTGTTTTTGACATAGAGCTCATAGAATCGAGGGTAAGGTTTTATCATATGTTCAACGTTGGCTAAGAAAAAGTTGCTAAGGATTTTCTTTTTATCTTCTGGCGATAATTTTTCAGCCGGGATTTCTGTTAAAATCCAGATATTATCTTTAGCATTTTTTTCATATTCTTGCAACTGTAAAAGCAAGGACGGCACCAAATTCACATTTTGTTTAATTTCGGGATATTCTTGCATAACAAGGAGCATATCTAAATAATCTTTTGTGCCATGAAAGCGAACCCAGGGCATTTGATAAAAGCCGCTGCTATTTTTGTAAAATGGTTGATGCTGGTGCCATAAAATAGCTACTGCCAATTTGTTTTCACTCATTTTAAGTATCCTGCTTATCGTTAATGAAATTCACTTCAATCTCATTTTCCTCCTGTCGGAGGTTGGTATAACCGTCAGGAATATAACAATCAGCCATACTAAATATGCAGCAATTCTTATTGCAAAACCAGGATGAAAAATATAATAAAATATATATGCCAGACCAACCAGTAGAAACATCATATAAAAGTTGGCCTTATGTATCGGTATGGGATAAATTTGCTGGGCAATAAGGTAAATGAGGACCATCATTACCGCATAAGCAAGTACTGTTGAAATCACTGCTCCCCAAATACCCAGGCGCGGTAACAAAAGTAAATTACATACAACATTTAAAATTGCACCGGCGCCCGTAAATAAAAACATAAGGTAGCTTTTTTTTGTAATATAGAACGCCGGGGTAAAAATGACATAAATACCGAAGAAAAAATAAGCCAGAATAATCCAGGGAATGATGGGAATTCCCTTCCAATAATTTTTTCCGAGAATGTAAAATGCATTAAAATAGTGGTAAGTAAGGATATCCTTTATAAAAAAAGTAATGAAAATAATGATGGCGCCAGCGCCAAAAAGATAATAATTCAGAATGCGAGAGTAAGTTTTTTGTGCTGAATCTTCTCGTGCAATTTTAAGAAAGAAAGGTTGCCAAGCGTTGCGAAATCCAACAATTAGCAAAAGAAGCACAGCAGCGAACTTATAATTAGCATGGTAAAAGGCAAGAATATCTTTACCCAAAAATTTTGTTACCAGAAACCGATCAATCATTTCGATGGTCATGAAAGCAATTCCATTGGGTAGAAAAGGGATTCCAAATAAAACCATTTCTTTTAAAAGTGACAGATCGAGTTTAAAATTGAAATACCTTAAGGCGATGGGTAACATAATAAAAAAATTAAGAATAGAAGCGATTAGATTTGCATAAAGAATCCCTAACACTTCCTTTTTTAAAATAACTACAAAGAGAATATTTAATCCCAATTCCATGGAAAAACGCAGCAATCTGAAAGCGGTAAACTGAAAAGGGCGTTCTTCTGCCCGAAGGATAAGAAAGGGCAGATTGCCTAAAGTATCAAAAAGCAAAATTAACGAAGCCAGCCGGACAAAATTGGCAAACTCAGGAGAGAAAAGAATAATTTTCGAGATATCTTTAGCAAATGATATTAATATTATACTTGTGATAATGCCACTAAAAAATAGAATGGAAAAGGTAGAAGAAAAAACAGTTTTTCGATCGGATTTCCCCAGAAAGAAGTATCGTAAAAAAGCCGAATCCATTCCATAGAGGTAGACAAAGTTCATAAAAGCAATAAAGGTGTAAATGAGACCATAATTGCTGTACTGGCTCATCTCTGGCAGATAAACCGCACTTGTGTAGATAGGCGTCAGAATCAGTCCCTGGAGCCGCTGGACAGAGGTACTTATGGAATAAATGGCTGAATGCTGAAAAAGTTGGCGAATTTTACCGGACGTTTTTCCTTGAGCTAATGAGCTGATTTGTCGCTTTTTCAAAATATTATCCATTTTTTAAAAAATACAATTGGGATCTTTTCTAGCGTAATTTTTCCACCAAAATATTTTTAAAATTTAAATGTGTCTTATAATATTTACCTAAGTCAAGCAGATTTGAAAATATTAAAAGAAGACTATTTTTTGAAGAAAATGTCGTAAATGGTGAGTAAAAAATCAATCCTGAAAGGTGGGAATTATTTAGACATGAAAGAAGTTTCGGTGATCTGTATACGAAATAAATAAAAATAAATCGATTAATTCAAACTATCACTTATGGATCACAATTTCTTCAAGATATTTTTCCATGGTCATGAAATGGCAATTTAATTTTTTGAGATATTGGACAAATTTTTCAAATTTTTTTGGGGTTCGTTCCAACCCATAATAATGACGGAATTGATAACTTAGCGGAATCTTCTTGATACGCGGTTGATCCCCCTGGAACTCCCAGGGATGTAGATAAATGTTGTAAAGTCCTTCCTGCTTCAACCGCCAATTAACAAATAATTTCATTAAAAATAATGGGATAATTCTGAAATAAGCTCCTCCACCGATTGGAAAATGATTATTTTTAATTTTTAAAGTCGAAATGGGAAACTCAAACAATCCATTTCCCATTTGATAACATCCATTACTTACGCGACGTAAAGGTGCATCAATTTTACCATAACGTTTATTCAAACTAAAGGGATTGTAACTTGAATCGTATCGAAATCCGAGCTCTATTAGAAATGGAAATAATTTTGGATGAATTGAAAAACTTGGCGATCGATAGCCTACAATCTGATGAGCGATTGTAGATTCTAAAACTTCTTTTGCTTTCGAAATATCCTCTCTCAACTGATTATCATCCAACCGATTTGTTAGCTCGTGACCGTATCCATGGCATGCAACTTCATGACCATGATGGTAGATTTCATGGAGGAGTTCAGGACATTTTTCCCCAACCCACCCTAATACAAAAAAAGTGGCCTTAACATCATATTTATCCAGAATTCGCAGAATAAGCTGAGTATTTTCTAAAACACTACTGGGGAAACGATCCCATTCTTCAGCTCGAATTGCCGATTTCAGATTTTCCACCTGGAACCATTCTTCAACATCGAAGGTGAGGAGGCAAATGGGCTCAGTATTATTGTACATACTTTATTTATTTTCTTATTTTTAAAAAATCTTGGATTACATTCGTTCTTTAAAATTATTCGCAACATCCTCTGGTTTTTGGTCTATCATTGTTTCTGCATGAAATTTTTCAAAAAACGTCACATCATTCCGATACAAAGGTTGGAACACAGGTCTTGTAACCATCTTTAAAATACAGGGAATTTTAAATCTATCATTATCTTTGGTTATCGGGGAAGAAAATAAGACCAAATTAAAGCTATTATGTTTAACATTTTTATAAAATTTAAGAACCTTTACAATACCCTCTGCTAATTTTTGCAGGGCCGTATTGCTTAATTCAGTGAATATCTTATTTTCCTGTGTAAATGCATTAATTTCATTAAAGCCAGAAGGAGCAAAAGGAACCAACCAATACCAAAATTCATCTTTATATAAAAATCTTGGACCTGATTGTTCCGCTTTTTTAAGTTCTGTCCAAAAGTCAACTCCTAATTCTTCTTTAAAGTCATGGCTCTTCTCTAAAATTATTCTATGATAGTTTGTTGGATAAGGGTCTAAAAACGGTTGCAAATGTGGATGCAAAATACTACTACCGGCAGGTAATAAATAATTCCAATTTATTGAAGGATATAATATTTTTTTTTCGTAATTAAAACATTTTTCGAAATAAATTTGGCAAGCTTTTAGTGCATTAAAAATTTGGTCTTTTGTAAATTTCTCAATTGAGATAAAATGATCTTTGGAAAATATACAAACTCCACTATATCGGCCAAAACCACTTAAATTGGGAAATAATATCGACTCACCAACTTTAATCCGACCCGATTCATATATTTCTTTTGGGAGCATCGGCGTTTGAGTATCAACCTTTTCATTACAAAAAAAACACGGCTTAGATTGTAATACAAACTCTTCTAATAAATTTCCTTCAGGAATTTTATCGAGTCCCTTAGGTTGGCAAATTCGCATTGTGTTTCCTATTAATGGATCCTTTCGAACCTCAATAATCTCTTCAGTTACTTCAAAATTCTTTAGAGGATTTCTAATTTTTGCTACTACCGTATGTTTCTCAAACTTTATCCTAAACATGAAATATCCTTTCTATCAAAAAAAAAACAAAAAATTTATCGAGATTCTCAATATAGTTTCATAACATCTATTTTATCAATATTCTGAAATAGAAAAGGCTATTATTACAAAGGTTCCATCCTTAAATATTCCGTCGTTCTGATTTTTCTTTTAATATCTTCTATAACATTCTCGACTTGTTTCTCAGGTAAATCAAGTGCATTCGCGATTTCCCCTACTGTAAAACCTTTTTCCCAGCCGAACCAAATCCTATCCAATATATCAAATGGAACACGGAAGAAAAATTCTTCCTGAGTCTGTTCGGCACTATATGTGTCAGTCGTAGGAGTACTTTTCTGGATTTCTTCAGGAATATCAAGATATTTCGCAAGCTGAAAGACTTGTGTTTTAAAAAGATGAACAATAGGTTTAACATCAGCGCCACCATCACCATATTTAACAAAAAAACCTTGTTCATGCTCATTTTTATTACCTGTTCCAACCACTGCATAATTTCTCGATTCAGCATGATAATAAAGCATGCTCATTCGACTACGTTGTTTAAAATTTGTAGAAGCAACTATTTGCAAATATTCTTTGACGGGTAAACGTTTCGTTTTTTCTTCTCCTTCCGGAGAGATAATAGTTAGATAAAATACATTCAATGTATTCTTCGTTAAGTTATTTTTAGGTAAAGCAATTTTGGCTTTATATGTTCTGTCATATTCAGGAAAAACCTTCTTAATAGCTTCATCTCTGCGCTGGTAACATCCAAATCCAGCTAAAGCCAGAGTCATATCTTCGATTACATATTCTACATTAAACTTTTTAGCTAATTTTCGGGCAAGTATTACACTTTTAGGATTTGAATCAAATTCCGGCATCATAACTCCTAAAACTTTATCCGGACCAAACGTCTTTGCACAAATAGCTAATACAACCGAGGAGTCTATTCCACCACTAATACCAACAACCGCTCCACGTTTTTTAAGCTTATAAAGAACATCTTCTTTCAATTTTGATGATATTTTTAAAAATTCTTTCTCAGGATCTAAATTAATTGAATCTCTTGTAAAAGCCATTTTCTCCTCTTTTATTTAGTTCAAAGAAATTTGATGAGGTACATTCAAAAAATCCAAACTATCTTTCTAAAAAAAATAAACAAGGATAGGGATTCTAAATAAAATCAAATAATGGAAAAATCAAGGCCCGCCATGCATAACCACGACGGGCCATTTTTAATACTGCAATTATCAGATTATTTCAGCAGCAACATCTTTTTTACCTGTTGAAAACCTTCTGCCTTAATTCGATACAAATAAAAACCGCTTGGTAAATTTTGCGCATTAAATTCTACGACATGATAGCCTGCAACCATATGTTTATTTAAAATTACACTAACTCGCTGACCAACAATATTATATACTTCTATCAAAACATCACTTGCTTTGGGTAATCCAAAACGAATATGTGTCACAGGATTAAACGGGTTCGGATAATTCTGCTCCAATATATATCGATCGGGTACTTCTGATGTCAAGCCCTCTATGCCCGATGGATCCGCCTCTACTTTTGCAATTATCGTCGCAGAAGCAACCGCTGAACTATCATCTGTCACGATAATTTGTATACTTACCTCTCCTAAAAAGTCCGTTGCTCTCAATATCAGCTCTGAAGTCTCTTCATCTAACTCCCAAATTAAACTGTCATTATCAACTGAAATCGTAAAACTTAAACTACTATCTGGAGAGTCTATATCTTCTACATAGTCAAGCAATACTAACCGCTCTTCTCCTGTATTATAAAATTTTACCGTATCAGGTAATTCCACAAACCGCGGTGGATCATTCACAGGCGAAACATTGATTATCATATATGCTGAATCCGCTAATTCTCCATCCGATACCTTCAACATCAAACTATCCACTCCATACCAATCTGAAGGAACATAAATATAATAAGCTAATGAATCTACTTTATACTCAACTGTTATATGCTCCCCTGAAATTATTTCATAAATTAAGCTGGAATCTGCATCATCTGGATCTGTAACCCAGGTATATAACTCAGTTATTGATATTTTGACTGAATCAACCTCGTCTTCATCAAGTTCTACAACTGGTATGGGTTCTATTATCTCCGGACCATCATTTTTAGAATTAATCGTCACAAATACCATTGCCGTATCTGATAAATCTCCATCCGAAATGATATATTGAAAACTATCCACTCCTGCATAATTACTGTCAGGCATATAGAATAAAACAGTATCACCTTCCACGGTTATTTTACCATGCTCTGGAGCTGTAACCTCCAATATAACAAGTGTATCTCCCTCTACATCAAAATCATTTGATAATACATTGATGGTAACTTGTGTATCTTCATCTGTCTCCACCGTATCAGAGTAAGCTACTGGTTGATCATTTACCGGTGTCACCGTTACCACAAAACTATCTACCGCTACCGCCCGATTCACCCCATC
>CAYLYM010000027.1:0-35799 GCA_964387645.1 uncultured Calditrichaceae bacterium
CACCTTCTTCAATATTTAACCCTAATGCACGAGCAATATATCTATTTAGATCCTGAACAGTAAATCCAAACCAATAATCGCGGTCAACTCCCCCCTTCTTTAAAATTTGATTTACTACATCCTTTATTCGGTCAATAGGAATAGCAAAACCTATTCCAACAAATCCTTCTTCATATTGACTTCCAGTGTAAATAAAAGTATTCATACCAATAACTTCACCAAGGGCATTTACCAGAGGTCCCCCACTATTACCATGATTAATGGCAGCATCAGTTTGAATCATATCCAGATAAACACGATTTGATTCTGTTTTTCCCCAATCGCGATGAACAGCGCTAATAATTCCTACCGTTACTGTGGGTTGATCATTTATTTCGAATAATCCAAAGGGATTTCCCAATGCAAGAACCCATTCACCAATGATTAAATCGCTGGACCTTCCTAATTTAATATAAGGGAAATTGTCTCCTTCGATCTTCAATAAGGCAATATCGGAAACACGATCCGTTCCAACAATTTTTGCATTAAAACGTTTTCCACCTGGTAATGTTACAACAATCTTGGCAGCATCTTCAATAACGTGTTCATTGGTTAATATATAACCATCAGGAGATATTATAAAACCACTTCCAAGGCTTTCAACCTGTAACTCATATACTCTTTCACGAAATAATTCTGGGAAAAGAGCACGCCATAATGGATCTTGAATACTGTAAGGGCTTCTTTCACGAATACGTTTCAATTGGGTAACATTGATACCAACAACTGCCGGCTGTGCCAGCGCCGCAGCTCTTGTTATGGCAGTCTGCCGGGATATTTGAATATCCTCATTTGCCTCAGCAACGGAATCTTTCTCCTGATTAATCAATGATAATAAGTAAGATTTATCATCCTGCTTTTCTGATCGGGGATTTGGAGTAGACTGACAATACAACAAAGCAATGGCTATAAGAAATATTGATAAACTCAGTATCCTCTTAGCGTGTAATAGTTTCATCTTGATTAAGTTTTTCATATTTTTATTTCACCCAACTTATAGAATCATAATTTCTATTTTAGTTCTATTATATTAATAATTTAATTAATTGAAAGCTTTTAAATAAACCGCAAAGATGCAAATGCACAATGATTTTTCGTAAAATAATTTTGGAATATAAAATTGCCATAAATATTTATTAGTCATTCTATAATTTTTCAAAGTTTTTTTAATTGTAAATAACCTCTTCTAAAAACAGTCCTCGTGCTGGCGCAGAAATCCCCGCCTGTCGTCTATTTCTAGACTGCAAAATTTCATTAAATTGGTCAATAGTAAAATACCCCCTGGCTACATCTATCATAGTCCCTACAAGAGAACGTACCATGCCATGCAGAAAACGATTTGCCACAATGCAGTAAATGGAAAAACCATCTTCTTCCCGCCAATAAGATTCATAAACCCGACAAACTTTATTTTTAACTTCTGTTTTTATACGACAAAAAGCCGAAAAATCGTGTTCTCCTACTATTCTTGAAGCTAAATCACTTAAAATATCTCGATCAACTTTTTGGAAAAATTGCCAACAATAATTTCGATAAATAGCGGTTGTGCCAAACTTAATAAAATACTGATAGATACGCTTCTTTGCATCATAACGGGCATGAAACTCTGCCGGAACTTCTTCAACTTTTTTAACAACAATATCTGCAGGTAAATAAGCATTAAGACCCAACTTTATCTTTTCTAATGCTAATTTTTTTTTAATAAAAAAATTTACAACCTGACCACGAGCATGAACGCCTGTATCTGTACGACCAGCAGCAATTACTCGAACTGTTTCTTGAGTTAACTTATAGATGGCATTTTCTAATGTTTCTTGAACAGTGCTGGCGTTTTTTTGTTTTTGCCACCCATGGTAATTTGTACCATCGTATTCAAGCACTAATTTAATATTTACTTTCTCCATTTTTCTTTTAGTTTATTCTCCCAATTTCAACTCCTAAATCAATAAAATTCAAGCTTTGGGCCGAAATGAAAAATCAAATAAAAATTAATTCTAATATTAATATTTTCCATCTTATTATAGAAAATTTAATATAATAAAATTATGTTTTGATTCAAAACGCATTACAAATTGTTGAAATGATATTCACAAAAAATATTTTTTAAAAGACTAACGAAGATATGTAATTTTACTAAACACCTCAGTATTTTTCAGGGGGAGGTAGAATAATTCTGACCCACTCAATTTTCCTTTTCGTAGCTCTTGTTATAATGAATTTAATACCATTATATTCAAAAGATTCATCTCGCCGCGGGATATGTCCCAATTGATTCAAGATAAAACCTGCCAGAGTTTCATAATCTCCCTCTGGAATTTCTATTCCTAAAGACTCTCTTAATTCTTCAAGTTCGATACGTGCATTAACGCTGTACGTATTGTCTCCAACTTTACGATAAAGGAGGGACGTTTCATCGAATTCATCAATGATTTCTCCAACCAACTCTTCGATGAGATCTTCAGAAGTCACCAGACCAGCCGTACCACCGTACTCGTCAATAACTATAGCGATAGAAGTATTATTTTTTCGAAACTCTCTTAACAATTGAGAGCTGGTTTTTGTTTCTGGAACAAACATAACTTCTCTTAGAATCTCATTAATAGATTTAGGCCTCTGAAAAAGATCTTTCATGTAAACAACGCCAATAATGTTGTCAATATTCTCTTTGTAAACAGGTATTTTAGTATACCCTGAATCATAAAACAATTTTATCAAATCTTCTATTTTGGTCTTATCATTCACAGCAACAATTTCTGTTCTGGGAATCATAATTTCTCTCACTTGCAATCGACGCAAATGAAGAATTCGCTTTAGAATTTCACTCTTTTCTTTTTCAAGCTGTACATTATTCTGACTCTCTCGGAGTAAAATTTCAACATCTCCTTTGGTAAAAAAATCGGTTATCTCTTGTTCTTTATATCCTAAAAAACGCAAAATAATTCCACTTATACCACTAACTATCCAGATCATTGGTCTAAAAAAGTAATAAAAAAACTCTAAAACCGGAGCAACTTTACGTATAATCCAATCAGCCAGGCTACGAAATAATGTTTTGGGAATGATTTCTCCCCATAAAATTGTAATGCCTGTAATCAATAACCAATTCAGCTTCTGATCCAGGTAATTACCAAAATAGACTGTAGCATAAGAAGCAAAAGCAATATTGGCGAGATTGTTTCCTACCAGTGTAGTGTAGATAAACCTTTCCGGTTTAGACAGAAAACGTGCAATAATCTCTCCAGAACGCTTATGCTGTCTTCGCCATACTTCAATACGAACACGATTCACAGAGATAAAAGCTGTCTCTGTACCAGAAAAATAAAAGGTTAAAATAAGAGCAACGATAATTATAAATAATTCAACCAATTTATAATCCACTTATAATTACTAAAATTTATTTTTGAGTTAGATGATTGTCAATAAGGAATTTTTCGAATTTTATCAGAACTCAGTTCTACAATATTCTGATTTATTCTGAAAAATCCTGGATATACAAATTATTAAATAATTCAATTCCAGAAAAAAAAGAGCCCTAACCGTTTCTCTCAATCTATATGCACTGAACCTTTTTTCGATTTTATGATAAATTACGATTCAACTCCATATAAAAGCGATTCAAAATATTCATTAACTAACATTAACTCTGATTATGCATTCAAGAACAATTAAAATGCGTAATATAGGGACAAAAATTCAAAAAATCTTTAAATATAAGTGCTTTAACTTTATCTCATCTAACCGGTGTGTTTTAAGTGAAAGATAAAATCAATTGGATTATATTCCGAAATAGAACTATTTTAATTCTCTAAATTGAACTTTATCAAAAAAAGGATTTAATAGATGAAAAAATTCATTATTAAAAGATTAGATTTTTTACAAACCCGTTATCTGGTTTTAGTTTTTCTGGTAATGAGCGTCTTAATGCTTGCTTCGGCTATCATTGAATTATTGCAGAGTAAAAAAGAATTATTGCATCTTATGCAACAGCAATCTCATACGCTTTCCGAAAGTTTGGTTACTGCATCAAGAAATACACTGAGCAGTAATTATCTTATAGAGGATTTAATTGAAGAACGGTTGCTCAATCATGCTGGTTTAATCAAGAAGTTTTATGAATCTGGAAAAGTTTCGAATAACTTTCTAAAAAAATATGCCGAGGAAAATAATATTTTCCGGATTAATATTTTCCTTCCTACAGGAGAAAAAATTTATAGCAGCCATTGGGAAGCTCATCAAGATTTTTTTAAACAAGTAAACGCCAGTGATGTACTCAAGCCCATTTTTCGTGGAGAAAAAGATACGCTAATTATTGGTCTTAAAACCGCCCGTTTTAGTGAAGGATACCGTTATGCTATTGCCGTTGGTGCAGTCGATCATAGTGCCATAGTCGTCAACCTCGATGCAGAACAACTCATGGAATTTAGAAGACACATCGGTTATGGAAGTTTATTGCAAAGTATTACATTAAATCCTGGTATTATTTACGCCGCTTTACAAGACACTTCTGGAATTTTAGCTGCTTCAGGAAATGTGCAAGAACTACCAAGGATTGTAGATTCTCCGTTCTTGTCAAAAGCATTAAATGACTCTCTATTTCTCACCCATATCACTCAATTCGAGAACACAAAAGTTCTTGAAGCAATACATCCTTTTTTTTATGAGGGAGAACTAATTGGTATTTTCAGACTGGGACTTTCTCTGGAGCCACTCAATTCCCTCAATTCCCGTATCTATCGAAGAATCATCATCATAAGCATCATTCTTCTGATTGTAGGATTCTTTTTATTCTCATTCTTACTCATCCGGCAAAATCTTGACATTATTCACAAAAAATATCAAGAAGTTGAAACCTTCTCACAAAACATTATTCAAAATGTCAATGATGCCATTATTGTTTATAAAGAAGGTGTGGGCATTAGTGTATTCAATACGGCTGCTGAAAAATTGTTTGGCATAAAAGCTGAAAAGATAACGGGAAATTCATTTGATGTTCTATTCGACAAAAATATCTGCGAAGAAATCATTACGTCAGAATTTACCTTACAAGAACTTCAATGCCCAATAAATAACCAAACCAGAAACTTATTAGTATCAAAAAATGCCTATGTGGACATGGATAATAAAAAAACAATTTCTCTAATTATAAGGGATTTAACTGAGCAAAAAAGACTGGAAAAGCAAATCCAACGCCGTGAAAAGTTGTCTGCGATGGGCCAACTGGCATCTGGTGTGGCACATGAGATTCGCAACCCGTTGAATGCGATTAGCACCGTGATACAACAATTAGATCAAGATTTTACCCCTCAAGAGAATGTAGAAGAGTACCATCAACTGGCGAGAATGGTTTACCGGGAAGTGCGCCGGATAAATCAAACCATCGAAAATTTTCTGAAATTTGCACGCCCTGAGCCATTGCATTTATCACAAATTCAAATTACCGAGTTCTTTGATGATTTAAAAAAAGAATATCAAAGCTTCCTGAAATCCAAAAATATTTTCTTTCAAACTGATCTAAAATTCTATGGTAGCGTATTTTGGGATAAAGAAAAAATGCGCCAGGCATTCATTAATCTCATACAAAATTCCATTGAGGCAATTAAAGAAGATGGAAGCATAAAAGTGCAGGTCTATAAATTGGATGATAATTGGCTTAACATTGAGTTCACAGATAATGGACCAGGGATTCCAAAGGAGATTCAGAATAAAATATTCAATCTGTACTTTACCACAAAACCAGATGGAACTGGAATCGGCTTAAGTATCGTCCAGAGAATTATCGATCAACATAATGGATCTATTCATTTAGAAAGTACAGAAGGAAAAGGCAGCAAATTTATTATAAGCCTACCGATTCAACCAGAATCAGGTAATTCACGAGGTTGATTCCAATACTTGAATACGATCCTATTTGAATTATAAATTTAGTCTCCAAAATTTACATGAAATTTCACACAATGAGGAAAATATACGATGGAAAAATTTTCAATTTTAATCATTGACGATGAAGAGTCTCAACTTCTTTCTCTAAAAAGTTTTTTGTCCCGAAGAGGTTTTCAGGTTTTTACAGCTCAAACTGGACCAGAAGGATACCAAATCGTTAAAGAGAATGCTATTGACCTTGCGCTTACTGATTACCGAATGCCTGATTGGAATGGTTTCGTAGTGTTAAAAAAAATTAAAGAATTGAACCCCGAAATCGACGTGGTAGTTATGACAGCTTATGGCCGTTTAGAGGATGCGGTAGAAATTATGAAGGCGGGCGCCTACGACTATTTGACAAAGCCTATTGATCTAAACGAGTTAGAGAATTTGATTCAGCGTGTAATAGAAAAACATTTATTGATTGAAGAGAATAAACAATTGCGAGAGCAATTGAAGCAGCGATTCAAATTTGACGCTATCATTTCGCAAAGCGGCGAGATGGAAGCGGTTTTGAATACCGCTGCCAGAGTAGCGAAAAGCAGGGCATCTGTTTTGATAAGGGGCGAAAGTGGAACGGGGAAAGAATTGGTAGCCAGGGCAATCCACTACGCCAGCCCCCGGCGAGATAAACCTTTTGTCGTTGTTAATATAGCTGCTCTGCCAGAAAACCTGGTGGAAAGCGAATTATTCGGACATGAGAAAGGTGCTTTTACTGGTGCTATCCAACAAAGAATCGGCCGTTTTGAACAGGCCAATGGCGGAACACTCTTTATCGATGAAGTTGGAGATATCCCCCTCTCAGTGCAGGTAAAATTGTTGAGAGCCATACAATTTGGTGAAGTTGGACGGATTGGCGGCAATAAAACAATTAAAGTTGATGTACGGATCATTGCTGCAACCAATCGAAATTTAGAAGAAATGATCCAGTCGCGTGAATTTCGAGAAGATCTTTTTTACCGGTTAAATGTGGTCACCATAAATATTCCTCCACTTTCCAGGCGCAAATCGGATATTCCCGTGTTAGTAGAACACTTTATTAGAAAATATAGCGAAGAAAACGGAAAAGAAATAAAGGGAATTACCAGAGAAGCCCTCGATCGTCTCATGAAATATGACTTTCCCGGCAATGTTCGTGAATTAGAAAATATCATAGAAAGTGCTGTGGTGTTATCCCGGCATGAGTATATTACGCTTTCGGATTTGCCACTTTCTTTACAATCCTTGTCTCCTAAAAATTCTTTATTGGACCCAACAAATCTTGACAATAGCTACCATGATAAAATGAAAGCATTCGAAAGCACCCTGATTACCGCTGCATTAATGCAAACAAATTACAACAAAAGTGCGGCGGCCCGTTTAATTGGCATCTCGGAACGTCATCTGCGCTCTCGGATAGAAAAATTAGGATTGAAAAATTTACCCAAAGCCCAATAGCTAAAAATTTATTTGATTAAATCCAAAAGAATTTTAGGTATGTTCCTTTGTTAAAAAAATTACAACATTTAGTTCGTCTACCACATAGTTTATTTTAAAATAAAATATATTTTAAGCTCCTTTCCCATTTAAACTTTCTTCTTCACTATTTAATTTTAATAGTTACTGCACCCTATCAAAAACGAACCATCTGGTCGAACAAGTTCGTCCAGATGGTCGAAATCATTCTAAATATCAATTATAGTACATATCACATAACATTTTATTTATACATCATTTATATCTGCTTCTTCTTTATCTGGCACGAGATTTGACCTTATAAAAAGTGTTTAAGTAATTTGCTATTTAATTAACTTAACCAAATTAAAGAGGTGTATTATGAAACACACTGTTTTCTTTCTACTGGTTTTAATTTTTGCGATGGGCTTAGGGGTTTCGGCTTCTGCTCAGGATACTTTAACAACCAAAAAAATCATCCACGGTCCATACTTTGTGGATAAGAATGGTGATGGTTTCAACGATTTTGCCCCCGACCATGATGGAGATGGTATTCCTAACGGTCAGGATCCGGATTACAACGGTCCCGGTAAAGCCGTTCGAAGAGTTCAATTTATTGACACAAACGGCGATGGTATTGCAGATAATGTCGTTCCAGGCTGTGGGTTTAGATTTAGGTGGCGTTTTCGAAGGGGTTGGTTTGGTCCTGGAGCCAGCATTCCTCCCTGCTATGGTATTGGACCAAGGGGACGAGGTCCCTGGTGGCTAAATCGTTAACATTTTCCCTGTCCTTCTTATCAATAAGAGAAAAACAGGGTTTTCCAATTTATTAAATCTCCAACTATAAATACTTATGATTCAACATTCAATTTTGAAATTAATAAGGAGGTAAAATCGTGGGTAGATCTGCAAAATTCAATAAAAAAGCTTTTGTAAGTTTTTCGGTTTTTTTTATCTGGATAATAATTAGTTTAACAGGAATTGTTTTGTACTTCACGCCTCCTGGTAGAATTGCAAATTGGATTAATTGGAAATTCCTGGGATTAGCAAAAGAACAATGGCAGGCTATTCATACTATTTTCGCATTCCTGTTTGTCATTGCTGCTGCGTTCCATCTATATTTCAATTGGGTCGTCTTTTGGAGTTACATTAAATCAAAAGTTGTCGCTGGTATTAAAATGAAACGAGAATTAGTAACAGCTACCATCTCGGTTGGGATTGTTTTAATAATAACATTGTTGAATATTCCTCCTTCAAGTACCATCATGGACTTCGGTGAGTATTTAAGCAATTCCTGGGGAAACTCGGTTAATGAGCCTTCCATTCCCCATGCTGAAAAAATGACGCTTAAAGAATATAGCGATTTAATGAGACTCGACCTCGACATGATCATTCAAAGGTTGAAGACCAAGGGACTTAAAGGAGTCGATGCATCAGCAGTTATCGGCGAATTGGCGGCATTGAATAATATGACACCTAAAGATCTCACCTTACTTTTTGAAAGAAAATCCGGAACCAATAAGGTTTTTATTCCAGTATCTGGTTATGGAAGAAAAACAGTGAAACAGATAAGCAGAGAATTAGGAATTCCTTTTAAAACTGCTAAAGCGCATTTAAACCAATATGGTATTAATTTTGATAATCAAGAAACCATTCGATCTATCGCCTACTTGTACAATCTAAAACCTTACCAGATTGTCGATATTATCAAAGGAGAAAATATTCAAACTGGAGATCAACATTGAAATACTCAAGATTTCTCATCACTATTTCATTGTTTTTTTTCATGTTTATTGGGAATTTAACTATTGCACAAGATAACATTTCCCCAAAAATAAAAGCCAATCATAACAAAAATAATGCTGCTAAAATTCAAATACAAAACAGGAAAAAGAATCCCACTCAATCCAAAAAATTCGTGGATTTGAAAGGGGATAGTATTGATGACCGCATCCAGAAGAATCTAGAGGGTGCTTATAAGATTAAAAACAGTAATAAGGTTAAGGGCAGACAAGGACAAAATATGGACCGTTTTATTGATTTAGATAATGATGGCATTTGCGATGGGAAAGAATCAATTATTGGTCTTAAAAGAATGCGACATAAAAGATGGCGTTGGCGGCGGAGAGGTAATTAACCCAAATTTATCACTCTCGCAAAGACGCTTAAACACAAGGATTTGTTATTTAAATATTTAAGCAAAATATTTTATGTAATTGATGAATAATTTTATTCATCAATTATTCTTGTGTATTTATTCGTTTTTATTACCCGCATTATTCACTGCAGAGTCCGTGGAGAACGCAGAGAAATAATAATATCAATTCGTTAAGACAATATTTGATGATAATCAAGTCTGGATCATTTTCAATATATATTATACCATTATATATTTTTTAAATCAAAATAAAAACAACTCTGTGCCCTCGGCGCCTCCGCTGTTTATCCCGAGAAGAAATAACTATGTGATGAATAAAT
Source organism: uncultured Calditrichaceae bacterium (assembly GCA_964387645.1). Lineage (GTDB taxonomy): Bacteria > Calditrichota > Calditrichia > RBG-13-44-9 > RBG-13-44-9 > CAYLYM01. Next base: position 9,871 of record CAYLYM010000027.1, read on the forward strand.
TAGGATTAGAAATAATTCGCACATTTTGCTATCAACTGTAAAATCTGGGAGTAAATTAAAGCTTACTTTACCTGGGATTCTGTTCGATGGAATGGAATGAAAAATGAGAGGAAATGACGCAGTCTCACATGCGATGAAACTGCGTCGATTAACTCATATCATAATTTTCGGGTCGAATCTTTGTCTTTACGCATCTTTCATGGCAACCTGATGGGAAGTTGGCTTAGTTGCCAAAAATTTATTGTAGAGAAGCAAAGCTACGATGGTCGCTACACCAATCCCGCTAAATATCAACCAAAGGAGTTTGGGTTGATTTAGATTATCAACAAAATGGACATATAGCTTGGCACCCAAAATACCACCAATAGAACTTCCGAATACACCATATAAAAATAAATATCCCATATACATCGCTTTTCGGTCAACCGGAGCAATGATGCCAATATAACTGATAAATTTGGGGTGCGCAGTCATCTCGCCAATGGAAAAGAGAATGATCCCGACCAAAAATACCCAGATGTTCGTAGATATGGCCAGAATGGCCATACCAATGGTGCCAAATGTTATGCCGGTGATCATGGTGGGCAAAGCCCTGGTTCGCTTTACAATGTTCGATATGATTAATTGCAATAGAATGATCGTTCCAGCATTGATTACAGTAACATGCTCCACATCGAAAAACCAATTGAGATGGATGCCGAATATACCAAGAAATTTATTGATGACATTATTGAGTGAGGTAGCATCCACATAAGCCTGGACATACCATAGAACCGAATCAAACATTTGGAAATAGAGAATCCAAAATCCAGAATAAAGAAAAATCATTAAAAGAAATTTGGCGTGATCAACAAACTTGGCCTCATCGGACTTGTCTATAATAAGAAGAGATGTTATCGTCAAATAAATAATGAACGAAACTATTCGTCCCAACACAGTTAAGCCTGGCAGAACCCACAATGCCAGCCCGAGTAAAACAATAACTGTAAAAGGAAGTGAATAGCTTTGTTTAACTTTTTCAATATCCTTGTTTGGCTGAATACTTAACACAATAATTACCAATCCAATAACGATTAGAAAAATAACATAGAGAAAGAAAAAAGATCGGCCGTTGCTTTCATGATATAATTTGTTCAGGTGCTCCAATTTTAATCCCGCCAGGATGGGATATTGATGTAATTGAATTAAAAGATCTGTTTTGAATTCTTCAAAATCTGCAGGTTTGTTTAAAACAATAACGAACTGATTTTCATGGACTTTTTGAATTGAAAAATCACTTTCATCATCATAACCTCTCATCATACTTATTTCAATCTTCCGATCCGACATTTCGATATAATTTTCAAGATCATTCTTCGTAATGGAATCTAACCCAGGATATTGACGAAGTTTTGCCAGTAAGTCATCGGAAAACTCATTTAAATGATTGGGTTTGTAAATCGTCACAAAAATAGGATCTCCAAAACCACCTTCAGTTGAAATTTTAAAATCTGATGGCGCCAGCATATTACGACTCACTTCAAAAATCATGATTGTTCGATCCTTCTTGATCCCAATGCTGGCATATTTTTCTTTAGCCTCCGGTGTCTGTAGATATTTGTTCAATGAAAAGAGAAACACTATGAGAAGAAAAACTAAAATAACAAATTTCCTGACTTTTGATTTTTTCATGGTGTGGTATAAAAGTACCACCGGACTATAGATAATTTCGAAAGCATTAGCCAGAGTTTGAATCAAGTTGGTCTGTCTGGCCTTATTATTAGCATCACGCTTCACGGGATCTTTATAGAAGAAGATGGTGGGAATAAGCATACTGGCCGTGCCAATTGCAGAAGCAATAATTACCAGACTCCAATCAATCTTTTTTAAGAAAGGAACCAGGATTAATGGGAAAAGAAAAGCACCAAGATTTATCGACCAATAATATATGCCAAATCCGAGGGTACTATTACTTTCGTCAGTTGCACGGGCAATCGTTCCAGAAATGATTGGTTTGAATGTTCCGGCGCCAAATCCCATAACGACCAAAGCACCAAAAACCAGGGCATAACTGGTTACCTGGGCAGTTAAAAAATAACCAAGCCCGAGAAACGAAAAGGCCACCATCAATGTCCGGCGATATCCAAATCTATCAGCAAGAGCACCACTGATTATTGGTAGAAAATAAAGTAACGGTTGAATGGTTCCTTTTATGATGCCAACACTTTCTTTTGCAAAATGCAAATGGTTCGTTAAGTAAACAGACAGAATACTCATCATGCCGTAATAGGAACCACGTTCAAAGAACTCGAACATTATCACCAACCAAAACTGACCAGAAAACTGACGGAGACCTTTTTTTGATTTTTTATCTGAAGCCATACGCCACCTATGATTTAGTTAATTTTCACATTTTCGATACTATTAAAATAAAACAAATTACAAATAGATCATCAATTAAAGCAAAACCATCTAAAATTATGTTTTTTACTACTCAAATAAAATTACATAAAAAGAATAAATCGAATATTATAAATAAAGCTATTCCTTATTAGATTCAAAAAACCAGATGCAAATAATCTAAATCGTTTTATTTCCCCATTAGAACTCCACCACCACTGGGTGGAATCATAACCTCTTTTTCTGATACAATCTGAAAGGATTGATCCGATACAGTATGATTAATTACTTTACTTCAGGCAAATTCTGTCGTTTATACATCATACAGATAAAAAGGGGAAATACTGCAAATTTATTAAATCGCATCTGGTTCTAGTTTAATCTAACAAGTTTGCTCGAATACGATCGGCTCTACAGTAAGGTATCAAAAAGTAAATTAAATTCAAATTACCGGCCACAACAGATTGGGAGAAAGTTTCTTTACTTATGAATCTGGCTATTGGAAAAGCTGCATGAAGCCAGGCAGTTACCGAATGGATTTCATCAATGATAGTAAATAAAATATAAAAGAAAAAGAAACCATCTTTGTCATTTGTATTAAACTTCTATGTACACAAAAAACGATGTCTCTATTATTATTTATTAGAGACATCGTTTTCGAGGAGGAGGAATTACAAAGGAATCGATCTGGAAATCGATAATAAGATTCTTAAATAAATTTTCTTAATTATTAGTCAATATTTTTTAACTTTTTATTTCTAGAACGTTTATCAGTCTTTTAATCGTCAATTCATCTAACTATCAGTATTTAAGTGCAAAATAAATGCCAAAAATTCATAAAATTTTAACCTTCTGTTTTCCCAAAAGTTCCACAAAAAATTTTTATTTATAAATTTAAGAAAAGACAAAAATGTCCAATTATTTTACAGCATTGTCGAATAGTTAACAATTGTTAACAATTTTTATGGATAGAATCAGGAAGAAGTGGAATTAATAGTACTTTTCCAGCGTCGATGCATCCAAAAATATTGTTCGGGGAATTGACGGATTGAATTTTCAAGATAAGTGAAGTAGCAAGCTATAATTTTTTTGATTTTATCCTCAGTGATCTCTTCACCAGCATAATCAGGCAATCGGTGACACTCTAAAATTATTTTCTGCCGATCAACTCTGGGACAGGCAATAAAAAACATTGGTGCACCTGTTCTCAGGTGAAGTACTGCAGCACCAACATGTGATGATGACATTTTGCCAAAGAAAGGAACATATACACCACGATCTCCGGCATCCTGATCTCCAAGTAAACCTACATTATAACCTTCGCTTAAAGCCTGTTCACAATTTCTGACAGCACCTCTTGGATATATAATCTTCATCCCCCATTTCTCTCGTAATTTCTTCATTCTTTCATTAACTAACAGGTTGTTTTGTCTTTGTTGGATGACTGCAGTTTTTTCTCCGAAAGTATGAAATAGACCTATGCCCATTTCCCAGTTCCCAAAATGTCCTGAAATAAGAATCACGCGTTTGCCATTTTTAAAATTTTTCAGTAATTCCTGACCATTAAGAATTTGAACTTTGTGTCGAATCTTCTCTGGAGACCAGACGTTCATTTTCATGAATTCCAAAATCAGTTGAGCAAAATGGCAGTAGGTTTTAAAAGCCGTTTTTTTATACCATTGATGTGATTGTTCCGGGAAAGCGATCCTGAGGTTATCTAAAGTGACTTGACGCCTGATTTTAACAACGTAAAAAGCCAAAAAAGCTAAAAAACGCCCGATATAAGGCAAAACAGCGTCAGGTAATGAACAAATTGCTTTTTCTATAAGAAGATATCCCCAATATTCCAGTCGATGTTGTAAAGATATTTTTCCCATAAAAAATTTCAATTCTAATGTTTAAAAAGATATCCAGAGCATCATAAAAGGCGACTGTAATAAAAGCAAGAAAAAAAGTGCATATACTTGTCTGACGTAATGATTGTTTTTAACAAAGCCATAAAACTTTAAAAACAAATAATCGCCTGATCTGAAATTTCGAATTACAAATAAAGCCATGAACGAAAATAATACTTAACCATAAATGAAGCAATAACCAGAATTCCCGATAAGTGATATCCATTTATTCTTTTGAACGCGGATTTATTTTACACAATAGACTGTTTCAACATCTATTCAGTTATCGAATTAAAGAATGAGAATAAGTTTATTCCCTTAAAATTACCATTACCCTTTAATCACCCCAATGGGACGCAAACGTGCTACCTTACGGCTGATCCCAGCTTTATGCATTATATCGATCACATCAGCTACATCTTTATAAGCATAAGGCATCTCTTCGGCAATTGTTCTTTTCCCTCGAGCTTGAATAATTACTCCTCGTTCTCGTAATTCACCAATAAGGTCTTTGCCCTTTCCTGCTTTAAGAGATTGGTGACGACTTTTTGCCCGTCCTGCACCATGGCAAGAACTACCAAACGTCTCTTCCAATGCGCGTTCTGTTCCAACCGCAACAAATGAATAGCGTCCCATATCCCCTGGAACAAGAACTGGCTGTCCGACACTTTGATATTTTTGGGGAATACGCTCATCATTCGGTGGAAAAGCCCGTGTTGCTCCTTTTCGATGCACACAAACTTGTTTGGTTTGACCATCAATGACATGTGTCTCTATTTTAGCAATATTATGGCAAACATCATAAACCAAATGGAAGTCCAAATCCTGGTCCGAAATGTTAAATACCTTCTTAAATGCTCGTCGAGCCAGATCCATGATAATCTGACGGTTGTTCCAAGCAAAATTGGCTGCTGCTGCCATTGCTCCTAAATAATTCTGACCTTCTGCGGATTGTATGGGGGCACAGGCTAATTGTTTATCTGGAAGTGAAATCCCATATTTGGGAAAAGTTTTTACTAAAATTTTCAGATAATCATCGCAAATTTGATAGCCCAGTCCGCGGGATCCACTGTGAATTATCATGACAATCTGGTCTGGGAACAAACCGAAAACTTCCGCTACTTCAGGATCAAAGATCTGATCGACCACATCAATTTCTAAAAAGTGATTTCCCGAACCTAATGTTCCTGCCTGATCCTGACCGCGTTCAAAGGCTCTTTTACTCACAGCATCCGGATTTGCCAGAGACATACACCCATTCTCTTCTGTAAATTCTAAATCTTCGGGCTGACCATATCCTTGTTCTATTGCCCAGGCCGAGCCGCGTTGCATGATCTGTTTTATTTCTTTTATAGATAATTTTCGTATTGCTCCTGAAGAACCCACTCCAGTGGGAATAGTTTTAAAAAAATCTTCAATTAATTTTTCAAGCCGCTTAGAAACGTCTTCATGCTTCAGACCGGTTCGTGCCAGTCGTACACCACAATTAATATCATAACCAACTCCGCCGGGTGATATCACACCTTCTTCCAGATCCGTCGCTGCCACACCACCAATCGGAAATCCGTAACCCCAATGAATATCCGGCATGGCTAAACTATATTTTTGAATCCCTGGTAAATGAGCCACATTTACAACCTGCTTAACACTTTCATCAGTCTGCAAAAACTCTTCAATCATCTTCCGGGAAGTATAGATTCGGCCGGGGACGCGCATACCTCTCTGGGGAGGAATCTCCCACAAATAATCGTGAATTTTATTAATCTCATAATTATTATATATGTACATCATTATCCCCCTTTTTATATTGAGTGTATTAAACTTATTTTATACTTCCCGATACTTTTTGTCTGTAACTTCCAGTATCTAGTGTCTATTCATTCTTTAAAAATAATCTTACAGGACTTTTAAAAAAATCTACAACGAAACTTTTTCTAAATCAGGTTTATTATGTCGTCTTTTTCTTCAATTTATTTCATGTATCAAATATGATCCTTGTCTGATATTGATCGCCAACTTTTACTATCTCCAAGTCATAAAACGTTACTGCTTTTATTTCAAGCAAAATAGGTTGATTTTCAGAACTTCGAATGTCCCCAACAATTAACGAGTTTAGTGAGTAATTCCCATCCATTTTCTTTATGGATATTTCTTTCACATCTTTGGCTATCCAATTTTTGACAAATAATAAATAATTTAATTCGCTTAAGAATTCAACCAGCAACTCTTCCAAAGTTTCTGATTCTATGATCAGTGGTTTCTCCTGTTTTACTTGCCTATCAACATTGGGCATCACCAGACTCAACCATCCTTTGGCTGCCGTCACGAATAAATCTTCAATTGAATCCGCCGTGATCTGCAATCCTACATCTGCTGTATGATTGACCAGTAGAAATTCTCCCATAATAACCTCTCTCTTAAAAACCATAAGTTAATGATTGGCTTATCAACTCACAATTAAGAATTCATAAGTCTGCCAATTGTTTATTAAATTTATTGTTACTTCGATTAAAATATATATGCTTAAAAATAAACTTTTAGTTCCACCTCCTCAAATATAGTATATTTTTGTCGGTCAAGTTTGTTTTATTTCAGGAATCACAATTAGTCCAGGTCCTTATGAAAAAAAATAGATAAAACAATATTTTTTTGAGAACCTTATTTTTATAACTGGAAATATCCGTTATATTTTGTCGAGCGTCAGACAACTTTTTTATTCATTCTGACAAATTCACATATTATTTTAATTTTATTTGATTTTAATATGGTTCAAATTTAAATTTTATATTTTAAAATTGAGTAATTTATCTTTCAGGAGAAATTGGCTTTATGATGACTAAATTAAGAGAAATGACTTTTATATTCATCTGGATTCTTGTGATTGCATTTGTGGGCCTTATGGTATTTGAATGGGGTATGGATATTACTGGATTAAGAACCCGAAGTAATAAAGTCGGTGAAATAGATGGGAATAAAATCACAATCCAAGATTTTCAGAAAGCCTTGCAAAATGCTTACATTCAGGAGAAGCAACGTACCGGCGTTGAACCTGATGAGGATAGAATGAAGCAATTACGTGACCAGGTTTGGGAAATGTTTATTCAGCGAGTACTTCTCGCCAAGGAAATCAAGAAACGTGATATTCAAGTAACTGATCACGAAATCTTTTTACAAATTCAAGATAATCCACCTCCTGATATTAAGCAAAATCCTAATTTTCAAACAAATGGCACTTTCGATATAGCAAAATACCGTGAAGCTCTTCAAGATCCTAACATCAACTGGCTTCCACTGGAACAATACATCCGTGAAATACTACCATTCCAAAAACTACAAGAAATTGTTAGCGCTTCTGTAATTGTGACTGAAGAAGAAATAAAAAATGATTTTTTGGCGAGAAATCAAAAAGCCAAAATTGAATATCTATACATACCTGTTTCCTCTTTTACAAAAGATTCTATCTTTATTTCAGAAGAAGAGATAAAAGCTTATTACAAAGATCACAAAGAAGATTTTAAGGTTGAAGAAAAAAGAAAGCTTAATTACGTGTTATTTTCTACAGATCCAACACCCGAGGACAGTGCAAAGTTGTATAAACTTGCAGAAGAAATTAAAGCAGAAGCAATGGCAGGCGAAGACTTTGCCAAATTAGCTGATGAGTATTCCGAAGACCCTTCAGTAAGAAACAACCATGGAGATTTAGGCTATTTTGAACGAGGCCGCATGGTTAAAGAATTTTCAGATGCTGCATTTTCGTTGAAACCAGGAGAAATTGGCGGACCGGTTAAAACACAGTTTGGTTTACATATTATCAAGGTTCATGATAAAAAAGTTGTTAATGGTCAGGAGCAGGTTCATGCATCTCATATTCTTTTAAAATTCACAGCAAGCGCTTTAACTATTGAGGATGCACAGTCCAATGCCCGCAATTTTGCCGAAATCGCAAAGGAAGAAGGGTTTCAGCAAACGGCCAACCGCCTGAAGTTGGAAGTTAAGCAAACACCTGAATTCACCAAAAGAAATTTCATTCCTGGTATCGGCCCAATGTCTTCAGCAGTTGAATGGGCTTTTAAAGCAGACAAAGGGGATGTCTCTCGTGTGTATCGATCTAATCAGGGATATGTAGTATTTGAGCTGGCAGATATTTTGCCAGCGGGATATCGTCCCTTTAACGAGGTCAAAGATATTTGTAAAAACCGTGTGGAGCAGCAAAAAAGAAAAGAACTCGCCAAAGCTTATGCTCAGAAAGTTCAGGACAAGCTTCAGCAAAACAAAACGTTTGCCGAAATCGCCAAAGAAGCTGAAGATCAAAAGGTTTTGCATGATTCAACCAGCGAATTTACTGCAATTCAATCAATTCCTAAAATTGGTCGCTTCCCCATTATTATAGCGGCAGCCTTTACTTTAGAGCCCAATACCATTTCTCCAATGCTCGAAACTGATCGTGGATTTTATTTCATAAAAGTACTGGAAAGAACACCATTCGATGAAAAGGCTTACAAGGCGCAAAGAGCTTCCATTCGAACGAAATTGTTAAATCAAAAAAAGCAGCTCTTCTATCTTGAATGGTATGAAAAATTAAAAGAGAAAGCCGATATAGAAGACAACCGAGATCTATTTTTTGCCTCCTGATATATGAAAATCATGTAAAGAGGGCGCAAGTTAAGCGCCCTTTTTTAATTAAAAAAATAAGCTAATCTGGATCGAAAACTAAAATTAAGACTATTTATTTTAATAAAAATCTTTTAAGTTTTGCATCTGAAAATTTCGTGAAAAACATAATTTAAAACACGGAGAATAGAATGGCTATTGTCAAACCTTTTCGCGCTTTACGTCCCAAAAAGGAATTTGCAGAAAAAGTTGCTGCTCCCCCCTATGATGTTCTCGACTCTAATGAAGCCAGAGAAATGGCTAAAGACAATCCATACTCTTTCTTGCACGTCAATAAACCGGAAATAGATCTTGACCCATCCATCAACCTCTATGATGAACGCGTTTATCAGAAAGGAGCTGAAAATCTGAAACGTTTGCAAAACGAAGGTATACTCTTTCAAGACGAAAAACCTCAATTTTATGTATATCGGCAGATTATGGGAGGTCATCAACAGATTGGCCTTGTGGCATGTGCATCGGTGGATGAATATGAAAAGGATTTAATCAAGAAACATGAACTTACTCGACAGGAAAAAGAGGATGACCGCGTCAAACACATTCTGTATCTAAATGCTCAGGTTGGTCCAGTATTTCTTACTTACCGAGCCCAAAAAGAAATCGACAAACTCATCGCATCGATCATTGAACAAGAGCCCGAATACAATTTTACAAGCGACGGGATTCAGCATACGCTATGGGTAGTTGATGATGATAAAACCATCAATGAAATTGTCGAATTATTCTTACAAGTACCTGTTTTATATGTAGCTGATGGACACCATCGTTCCGCTGCTGCTCACCGTGTTCGTGAAATCAAAAGAAAAGAAAATAAAAATCATACAGGACAAGAAGAATATAATTTCTTTCTCTCTGTAATCTTTCCTCATGATCAAATGCAAATTTTAGATTACAATAGAGTAATAAAAGATTTGAATGGTTTAAGTAAAGAGGACTTTTTGAAAAAGGTGGAAGAAAAATTTACAATTTATTATCCCGGAGAGGATAACTCTATAAAACCTTCTCGAACTCATGAATTTTCCATGTATCTTGATGGGAAATGGTATAAATTTACAGCAAAACCCGGAACTTTTGACGAAACCAATCCCGTTAAACGTCTGGATGTAAGCATTTTACAAGAAAATCTGCTTCAGCCGATATTGGATATCGGTGATCCTCGAAAAGACAAAAGGATTGACTTTGTCGGCGGTATTCGCGGTTTAAAAGAATTAGAAAAACGCATCAAAAGTGGTAACTGGAAAGTAGCTTTTGCTCTTTATCCTACTTCAATTGAAGAATTAATGGCTATTGCGGATGCCGGGAAAATTATGCCTCCAAAATCTACTTGGTTTGAACCTAAACTCAAATCCGGATTATTCGTCCATTTGCTCTACTAAGAATGGAAAGATATAAAGGGAGAATTCGTAATAACGGTTCTCTTTTTTAATATATTTTTTTATTCTAAAGCAAGTCCTTTATTTCTTTCAATGCTTTTCTCAATTCTAAACGAATGTAACCGACATTTGTGCGAATTTCTGTCAGAATAGAAATAAATGCATCTTTTTCAGGAACTTTGCGTGAAATAAGAAGCTGATTACCAAAATGTATCTCAAAAAATTGTGTCGAAATGGCCTGAAGGTGTTTCTGCATTTTCGTAAGATCTCTATATAAAATAGAAATCTGGTTACCGAATTCTGAAGCTTCGAGATTATCTGCACCTTCCGGCAAAAATGTTATAGGAAATCCAGCAGAATTATGTACGAGAACAAACTCAACTCCCTTTGATTTGAAAATAGGATTCAAAGCCCAGTGAATTTTCCGGATACGCTGGCGCTTTTCCCTCTCTTTCTCTAAACCCATTTCCTCAGAACTTTCATCAACCTGACGTAAAGCTTCTAATAGTAAGCTTTGCCATCCCTTTTGAATAGTCTCACGATCAGATTTTTTATTTCGTTCAACATAAAATTCGCCTCCTTGCCAGCCCATAATATAGTAGAAAGCTTTCTCTCCCTCTAAACGGTTGGTTTCGGCATGCACTATATTTCCTCCATCGAAATAGATATATCCAATCTCATTATCGTGAACAACTTTCAGAGCTGAGGTCAATCTCCCCAAACAATTTAATTGGATAATATCACTTAATTGAAAATCTGAAACGCTGCCTTTAAACCCCTTTTTCTCAGTTAGTGCTTCTAAAATCAATTCACGTAATTCATTGATTTCAAACGGCTTTTCAAGGTAACGAAAGCAACCACGTTCAGTTGCCTCTTTCTGGACATCGGATGATCCGTAGGCAGTCATGATGATTACTTTCGTTCTAGGATATTTCTCTTTTATTTCCATTAACAGTTCCAGGCCCGATACTTCCGGCATTCTTACATCTGTAATTACCAAGTCAATAGGAATCTGGTTTAAAACATTAATAGCCTCGCGCCCTGAATTCACGCAAATGAGTTGAAATTTATCGCTGTCTTTAGACAATTTTTTACTCAACGTCCATGTTAAATCTTCTTCATCATCAACAATCAAAACTCGTTTTTGTAATGTTATCATCAGTAATTTCTCCAATTCGAAATATTTTATGAATTATCGTCAATTTATATTACTTCTTTAATTGAGCGATCCAGATAGCATGTCTCCTGTTAGAAAAAATAGTTTTGACAATTCTTTTTGTAAAACTCAAACCTGAGAAGGCAAATAAGAAATCGTCTTTCAGTATAAAAAAAATGCCGTGGGATTGCTCCACAGCATTCTTCTTTTTTTTATTTGTAATTTCACATAAATTTACGAATTTCTTCAACTTTGTCTAACCTTTCCCAGGTAAAACCATCTTCTTCTCTTCCAAAATGGCCGTATGTCGCAGTTTTTTTATAACGAGGTTTTAAAAGATCAAGAGATTTAATGATACCACGCGGTGTGAGATCAAAAACCTGTTTTATGATTTTGGTAATTCTATCTTCAGGAATTTTACCCGTGCGGAATGTGTCGACCATGATCGAAACAGGTTCATGATGACCAATAACATAAGCCAGTTGTACTTCCAATTTTTCTGCTACACCCGCTGCAACCAGATTTTTCGCAACATAACGCGCCGCATAACTAGCAGATCGATCTACCTTTGTAGGGTCCTTTCCCGAAAAACAACCACCTCCATGACGTCCCATACCGCCGTAAGTATCCACAATAATTTTCCTGCCTGTTAATCCTGTATCAGAATATGGACCTCCAATCGTCCAGGCTCCTGTCCCATTAACAATGTAACTTCTTTCAGTACGTTTGAAAGGTAAACCACATGATTCAATGATTGGGTGAATAATAATTTTATAAATATCTTCTGCAACTTCAGCCCGGTCTACTCTTGGCTGATGGGGTACAGCTACTACTATTTTTTCGATCGCAATTGGGCGCCAACCTTCGTATCGAACGGTAACCTGTGATTTGCCATCTGGTCTCAGATATGGCAAAACATTTTTTTGACGAGCTTCGTCTAAACCTCTCACAATAGCATGTGCAAGAGATATCGGAAGCGGCATGTATTGTGGTGTTTCGTTAATGGCAAATCCAAACATCATCCCCTGGTCTCCAGCTCCGCCAATATCCACACCTTGTGCAATTTCTGGCGATTGAGAATGAATTTTGCAAATGACCTCGCAATTGTCATCAAATTTTAGTTCAGGATCAGTATAACCAATTTCCCGTATAGTTTTCCGGGCAATTTTTTCATAATCGATTGTAGCATTTTTTGGAACTTTCACTTCGCCTGCCAGAATAGTGGTGTTGGTTGTCACCAGTGTTTCAACTGCCGCCCTGTTAAATGACACATCACCACCGAGCTCAAAAATGGCATCCACAATGGCATCTGAAATGGTATCTGACATTTTATCAGGATGACCAGCTGATACAGATTCAGAAGTAAATAAAAAAGATCCACGCATGGAATGAAATCCTCCGCTTGGTTTAGTAAAAAAAATCCCCTACTAAAAAGTCAGGGGTTTTAACTTAACATCATTTTCTTAATGACTTTTTAGCAACTTATTTTACGTGGCTGCAATATGTCGCAAATCACCACGAAAAATAGGTTCAAATATATGAATCCATATAAAAAATAACAATATTTTAATCATTTTCATGTTCAAACTAATGAATTAATATTTCTAATATTTTTATCAGGAAGAGATTAAACAAGGGTTTCTTCCTTTGGATCCCTTACCATTAAATCTTTTACTGCCTGATGAGGATTTTTCTTATGAAAAAGCACTTCATAAACCTGTTCCGAAATAGGCATCTCCACTGAATACTTCTTAGCCAATTGATAAACCGAAAGTGTTGTTTTTACTCCTTCGGCTACCATAGCCATATTGTTCAATATCTCTTGCAAACTTTTTCCTTTACCGATTTCTTCTCCTACATAGCGGTTTCGACTATGACAGCTCATACACGTTACAATAAGATCGCCAATACCTGAGAGGCCAGAAAATGTTTGTATTTGGGCTCCCATTTTCACACCCAGCCTGGTCATTTCTACAAGCGCTCTGGTCATCAGAGCGGCCTTTGTATTATCTCCAAATCCGGCTCCATCAGCAATTCCTGCTGCGATAGCTATTACATTCTTCAATGAACCACCCAACTCTACACCGATGATATCGGTGCTAGAATAAACCCGGAAAAAATCGGTCCGAAAAATTTCGCGAACCATTCTGGCGGTATCAAGGCTACTGCTGGCAGCAACAACAGCCGTGGCCACGCCTCTACTAACCTCTTCTGCGTGGCTGGGGCCAGATAAAGTTGCAATTCGGTTTGAAGAAATCCCCGTCACCTCCTGGATCACCTGTGACATACGTAATAGTGTATCATTCTCAATCCCTTTAGCAAGATTGATAAATGTTTTGCCTAAATATTTTTGGGAAGGTAAAGAATTTAAAACCTCCCGTAAAGCTTGAGAAGGAACGGCCAAAACTATGAGATCAGAAAAATCAATTGCGGTGTTCAAATCATGGGTAAGTTGTAAATTTTCAGCAAGCGGAATCCCGGGTAAATATTTTTCGTTAACCCTTTTTTCAAACATTAGTTGATACTGGTCCGCTTCATACACATAAAGCAAAGTTTCATGTCCCTTTTGAGCTAAAAGGTTGGCAATAGTAGTTCCCCAACTTCCTGCTCCAATAACAGAAATCTCTACTGACATGATCTACCCTATCATTCCAAAAATTCCTTAACCGATCGGCCTGTCAGAATTTTCAAAATTTCCTGGTATTTTTTTGAAGTGTTTTCAACAATATCATCAGGTAAAGATGGTGGAGGAGGAGTTTTGTCCCAATCTAAACTTTCTAAATAATCGCGAACATACTGCTTATCAAAACTGGGCTGACTTTTTCCCGGTTCATAGGCTTCGGCAGGCCAAAAACGGGATGAATCAGGAGTAAGAATCTCATCAATCAGAATAATATCGCCATTCAGCAAACCGAATTCAAATTTTGTATCTGCTATAATAATACCTTTGTTCCGGGCATATTCTGCACCAAATTTATAAAGCCGTATACTTGCTTCCTTAAGCAAATTTGATAAATCAGTGCCAATCAGTTTCTCCATCTGTTCATAACTGATATTTATATCATGTCCACTTTCAGCCTTTGTACTGGGAGTAAAAAGTGGTTGTGGTAATTGGGAAGAATTTTGAAGACCTTCCGGCAAGGGAATTCCATGAACGGAACCCGATTTCTGATATTCTTTCCAACCTGAACCTGCCAAGTAACCGCGGACGATACATTCTATTGGGAAAGGATTGGCTTTTTTCACCAGCATGGAACGTCCTTTGAGAATGTCGCCATATTGATTAAACGGTTCTGGATATTCCTCCAACTTATCCGTTACAAAATGATTGGGAATAACATCAGCGGTTTTTTTAAACCAAAATATAGATAGCTGGGTCAAAACAATACCTTTGTAGGGAATCCCTTCATTCATTACCACATCGAAAGCAGAGATACGATCAGTGGTAACAATAAGTATATATTCGTTCGCATCATAAATATCACGAACTTTTCCCCGGCTGAGTAATCGGGCCTCAGGAATTTCGGTAGTTAAGATGACTTCGGACATATTCTCCTCTTTCTAAGTTTTTTTAAACTGGATTTTATTTTCGTTTCCGGATAAAAGCCTTTGAATATTACTACGGTGTGTAAAAATAATCAGCAAGGGAATGAAAAAGCCAAATATCAGTAAAGGCAAAGAAATCGGGCGATGTAATAAAAATAAATTGATGAGTAAATAAACGGGCACTGTAATGGAAGCTAAAATTGATCCCAGAGATACATACCGGGTTAATGCTACCACAATAATAAAAACAATTATTCCCACTAATACCGCCCCGGGAATCAAACCAATAACCATTCCAGCTCCAGTACCTACACCTTTACCACCTTTAAAGCCAGCAAATATTGTCCAGATGTGGCCAAAAACTGCGCATAATCCAGCAATAATCTGTAATAATTCCCTTTCTAAAGGCACCTGGTGAAAAGCAATCTTATAGACCAGAATGGTGGCAATGAATCCTTTCATCATATCCACAACCAGAACAAACAGGCCTGCTTTCCATCCCAAAACACGGAAAACATTTGTTGCTCCTGCATTACGGCTTCCCATTGCTCGGATATCAACTCCCTGGAGCACTTTACTAGTTATAATAGCAGTAGGAAAAGATCCTAGAAGGTAACTAATTAAAATCATTAAAAAAAGGTACACCATATTTACCCTATCGTTGAGTTTAAATTTTAAGCAAAAACTTAATAAAAAGGTGTGCAATATTCAAATAAATTGGTAATAAAATTTCTTCAAATATTGTAAAATAAAAATATATCATTAAATTATAAATCAGATGAACTTCGAGATAAATCTTACTGTAGACAACCAGAAAAAAAACTTTACCTTCAATCATTAAGCAATTTTAATCATTTCATAGTATCGGGCTTTGGATTTCTTCTTAAAAGCATCCACAATCCCAACAAAATAAAAGGGAGGCTTAGCAATTGTCCCATATTTAGAGGGAGTGATGCTTCAAAAGCAGACTGATTTTCTTTTAAAAATTCAATAAGAAAACGGCTACCAAAAATTCCGAGCATGAAAACACCTAATAACTTTCCCGATGCCAGGGTTTTCCAGCTTCGCCGGTAAAGATGAAAAAGTATGATAAAAACCCACAAATAAGCAAAAGCTTCATAAAGTTGCGTGGGATGTCTGGGAATACGATCGACTCTAAGAAAAATAAAAGCCCAAGGTAGCGATGTGGGTCTACCAATAATCTCTGAATTAAATAGATTGCCCAGTCGGACAAATACCCCGCCCAGGGCCACGACAATGGACAATCGATCCAAAATCCAGATATATGAATAATCTCTATTTTTACGAGTAAATAAATATATAGATGTTAAAATACCGATAGCAGCCCCATGGCTGGCTAACCCCCCCTTCCAAACCTGTAAAATTTCAAGCGGATTTTTAAAGTAATAAATCGGGTCATAAAATATACAATGCCCAAGGCGGGCACCTATCAAGGTTCCGAAAAACACGTGAATAAAAAGTGATTCCAGGACCTCAACCTTTTTCTGTTCTCTTATGAATATCCATTTGAAAATGAGATAGCCTAACAGGAACGCAATCATGAACATTAAACTATACCACCGTAATGCCCACAGTCCAATTCGAAAAATAACAGGATCAGGATTCCAATAAATCAACTTTTTCTCCTTAATTCATGTCATTTTTTATATAAAATAAATTTATTACCTATTCAATAAAAAATGAATATCATTTTTTTAATACAACCATTTCTGGTAAAGGATTTCTTTCTCGTCAGGTTCAATGACTTGAAGCAGAACACGCCCATCCTTAAGGAAATCCAGGACCATAAATCCTGAGT
The DNA here is from genome assembly GCA_964387645.1 of uncultured Calditrichaceae bacterium. Classification (GTDB taxonomy): domain Bacteria; phylum Calditrichota; class Calditrichia; order RBG-13-44-9; family RBG-13-44-9; genus CAYLYM01. The sequence continues at coordinate 26,710 of CAYLYM010000027.1, forward strand.
GTAGATGGGCAAAAGCGTATTTTTCCCGGGTATGGATGGAATTGTTTCAAAATGTTGTTCATCTCTAAAATAAGGTTGGATATGACTACAGGAAAACAACGAAAGGACAATCAGGAATAATGCAATATGAAAAATCCACTTAGAGAAAAACCTTATCTCATCTTTACAAAAAAGAATATTGACCATAATCTGATACAGATTCTTGAAACAATTCGATTTTCCAAATAACTTTTAACTTCTGAGAAGAAAAATTAATTAAGACCCAGTGACTAAAACAAATATTATTTCAGAAAGCATGAATACAATGGAAAAATTTAATCCAGGTTTTTCATTAAAAAAATATGGTTATTCGGTTAAATCCGCCGAAACGAACCATACCTCCAATTTTTATGTTTAACACAAATAAATACAATAAATTGGGGACAATATTTATGCATAAATCTATGGATTTGATAAAATTTATGGGTTCATTGATGGAAAAGGAGTGCAAATAGCAGTCTATTATTTTTATGATTCTAATTCATTTGGCGATATTTTCAATATATTTAAAAAAAATATAGTTCATCTTTTCTGGCATCTTCTTCACGAGCTATGTGGATATTAGAAAAGAAAGTATTTTTAAGAATAGACGATCGTCCCGAATATATTCCAGTTTATTATGTTACTAAAACTTTTAGGGATTGGGAAGATGCAAAAGAAAAGGAAAAATTGAAGAGTGCTGAAAAAACTTCTGACCCAACACTTGTCCTATGTTTATCTCTAATAATATGCTTGGGTAGTATATTGCATCACGAACCTCAATCCTTGATTGGCAGTAATTAATAATATTTAACCCTCATAGTACAGTTTATCAGGTTTCATCCATTTCACTTTGATCTACATAACATTGTTGTTCAAGCCGACAGATGGAACATAGTATTTTTGAAGTTTTTAACCAGTATGCAGTTTAACTCGCTATGGTTATTTTGCAAGTACACGCCTGCTGGGGTTTAACTGCTTCGTTAGTTCCCCAGTTGCTCAAGCCATTTTTCCCATTGTTCTAATGCTCGAGTATTGTCGTCAGCACTTTTTTCCGGGTCAAATCCAAAATATTGTCCCGAAACTTCTCTCATTTTCTGAACAATTTCTTCTCTGAAAAAAGGCAACTCACAGTTTTTTAAAAGCTCAAATAATAATTCCATGCCGACTTTTCGATCAAGTTCGGCCAATCTGCTGGCAATTTTAAAACGCACATATTCGTCAGATTCGACCTCAAACATCTGCAACAAAATTTGTTTATTTCTGATCTCACGCAAAAATTGATCCAATTCTTTATCAGACATTTTTTCTAATTTCTGATAAGCTCCCACCTCTTGTAATAGATGTTCTGATCTCGTAATCACACCTTTTTGTTGATGTTTATGATATATCGATTTAAAGGTAATCCCCATGAAATAAATTCCTGCGAAAATAGTAAGCGTAATTCCGCTACCCAGAGCGATTTTTAGCAAAGCCTTCTTCCTCGATTCTGCCCGCCAGTAGAATAAGAAAAGGGAAACCAGAATCAAAACAATCCCATAAAAAGCAACTACTGTGGGCCCACTGGGTAAATCTGCCACATAGGAAATGTACAGCCCCATTACACTGACGATTAGTCCCATTCCCCAACCAATAAGTAACTGTTTCCAGAGTAAATCAGTAATCAACATAGAAATGACAGCGGGTACTACTAAAAATACAAAAACCAGTAAAACCCCGGCCGTTCTCACGGAATGGGTGATGACGACACCAAAAGATACGTAAAACAAAAAATCCCAAAATCGGACAGACATACCCTGCCGATAAGCCTCGTCTGGATTTTCAGAGATTAAAATAAATTGGCGACGAAAAATGTAGTGAAATAATCCAACAATGGAATAAACGATAGCGGCATTTCTTATGGTTTCCCACTTTACCCAAAGAATACTACCAGTTAAAATTTCTTTAATATGTTCAGCTCCATGGGGAGCTTTGTCTATCACCAGGATGGCTAAAGCTGCAGCAATAGCGTAGGTTAAACCAATTATAGCTTCCTGAGGTATTTTTTCATTGCGAAATCGGGAGATCGAAAAAACCGCCGCACCTAAAAATGTAAAAACCAGAGAGAACCAATAAGCACCTGTGGTTCCAGGCATAATGCCGAACAAGAAACCCACTGTTGTTCCTAAAGCTGCAATCTGTGCTAGTGCAAGGTCAACGAAAATTACTCTTCTCCTGATCACGTGCAATCCTAAATAAGAATGAATGCCAACTAAAATTAAACACTCAAAAAAGGCTGGAGCCATAACTTGCCAAATATCCATCTTAAATTTCATCTCCCTGGTTTATCTTCAGACTAACAATTACAAAAAACAAAAGAACTTTTGCAGAATCTGATTAAACATTTATGTCCTTCTACTGAATCGCTGAGATAATAAACTCAATGTTATAGAGTTTGGACCGAATTCACAACAATTCCCCTATTCTATTATCCATTTATTTTTACTGTACAAAGCACCTATCATTCTGAAAACAAGCAACAACTTTAATAAAAATTTAAGACTATTGTCTAACAGGTAAGAGTTCGCTCTAAAAATCCTTTTTAGAGCGAACTCTTGAATTAAACAAAATATGTCAAATATTAACTCACTTGTTCAAAAGCTAGCTTTAAATTCTTTACCCAGTAGTCGACAAGTTTAAACACATCATCCGTTCCCGGGGCGCCTCCCACATACAAAGGAACAATAACAGGAATAGCTCCAACTTTTTCACAAATATTTCTAACTTTTTTTTCATCAAAATAGTTGGCTGCCATCACAACCTTTACATTATGTTTTCGCATTTCCTGGATCAAATTTTCTACATGTCTGGGCGAAGGTGGTATCCCGGGTTTTGGCTCAATGTAACCTACAATATTAATGCCAAATAGTTGCTGGAAGTAAGCCCAATTCTTATGATATGCGACAATTTTTTTGTTTCGGAAAATCATTCCCTCTTTTAACCATCCGCCTAAATAATCAATCATCTTGCGGCCTTTAAAAGATTTTTGAGAAAGAAAATCGATAAGTTTTCCTGAATTAGCTAACTTAGTCAACAGTTTTCCACCCATAAGATTTACTAGCTCTTCTCCAAATAAACGGACGTCCATCTCCCGCTGAAAATTCTCCAGATTTTTCCGGTAATAATCTGAATTCTCTGGATCAATTTTTTCCAATCCAATCGTAATATTTTCAGCGATAATTTTGAAGTTTAACGGACTGGTGGTTATATGAGGGTTTCCGTAAATATGGAGATCACCTTCGCTTCGAGATAAAGCTGACGGTTTTTCCAACAGATCAATTCCAACATGAGCAGCAACGAAACCCACCTGGCCGGAACGAATTTTGTTATTTTTTGCCATATCTAATAATGTTGGAACCCACAACTCCAGGTCAAGACCTGTTGTGACAAACAAATCAGCCGAGTTTAACAGAACAGCAAAACTTGGTTTTGGACGAACAAAATGTGCATCCTGATCACCTTCAACTAAATATTTCACTTCTACCTTTTCTCCACCTATCCAACGGGCTATGTCCGCATAGGTGCTTAGCGTAGTTACAACTTTTATTTTATCTGCAGGAAAAGCCAGATTTATCAAAATCATTAAAAATAAAAATATTTTCCAACCTGTTATTTTCATCATATCCCTCCATTAATAACGTTCATGTTTGTGTGGACCAATCGCCCAGGTAATCTGTAATCGAAGTGTATTTTTCGCCTGGTCGATAACATTTCCATTTAAAAAATTATACTGAAGCCGTAGCTTTACCCAGGGACTTTGCCACCAGGTAACATAAGGGACAATCTGGTAAAGATACTTTCCACTATTCGATATCTTAAATGGTTGTGTATAATCAAATCGCATTCCGACATGCCATCTCCTGGCAAATTTATACTCTAAATAACTATATCCTCCCCAGGTTGTAATCTTATTTGTACCTGGTAATTCTTTATTAACATAATATAACTCGCTACGCCATAAAAAATATTGATATCTGGCTCGTGCTACAGGCTCCCATAAAAAGGATAAATCCAATCCGGCTAACCGAGTCCATCTTACTGGCTCTTTAATCTTTTCGCCTGCTATATAACCTCGCAGGTTATTTGTACCTTCCATTCCGGTAAAACCAACCTCTAAATAAGTATCACGATTCAGATCTCGATAGTTTTTAAAGTGGACCAATACTACCGGAAAAGAAAACATTTCCCCGGCAAATAAATGTTCATTCTGGCCATTAGTTAATTGAAGTGTCAAATAATTCACACTTTTGAACAAAGGCGGTAATAGCCAGTCCAATGAGATACCCATTTGATTCAAACCTTCTTTTCCCAGAATTGTCGTTAAAGCTAGAGGAAAATCAAATTGGTCTAATGCGTGGGCATGCCAGCGATTCACTACACCAAATTGCTGTCGAAATTTTCCTGCAGTGAGCGAAATATTTGGTAGAATACGATTCCAGGTGAGATATGCTTCGGCGAACTCTACGTCTCCAGGTTTAAATTCCAGAATCACTTTGGTTGTGCTAAAAGGATCTAATGGACTTTGTATCTGCACTTCGGCCACCCGGAAATGAGCTCCACTACGGTTTTCCTCATCGAAAAAATCTTTATTCAGGATAAATTGTCCAAATGCATCGCTGGCCACACTTATCTCGGGATTTAAGGCCTGAAGGGAACGTTGGCCACTTTTGAATACCTTTGTTTCCTTTTTTTCCGCTTTCTCCGTCGCAATACTTTCAGCCTCTTTCATTATTTTTTCCAATTCAGATTGTTCAAATTTTTCCTCTAAAGCTTTTAATCTCCTTTCTAATTCTATTACTTTCGTTGAATCCTGTGCCAAAACCAAATTTATTGAGAGCAAAATCACTATTATAAGTAAACGGAATATCATATTACAGTACTCCTACCTTAATATTTTCGTACAAGAAATTTTAAACAGACATTTATTACAATAATGCCTGAAAGATACATTCTTATTTTTGAAAGGAGAAATTTTAAAAAGGAGGAGCACGAACAGTTTTGTAAGAAGGTAAATATAAAATAATACAAAAATAAAATGAGGAAGGTAAAATATTAATTAAAATTAGAAAAAAATAAACATTACATAGAGAGATGATTATAGAGGACAAAATAATCGCAAGATGTTTCGAAGGACAATATTTTACTGGTAAAGTAAGAGCATCATGATTATGAATAAAATCTAAACTTGCCGCAAGACTTATGATCAGGAATATTAGACCATAAGTAATTATAGATTTTATAAAAATTTTTTTAAATTTGTTTTTCATCTCAAACAATTCAGTTCAGTTACCAGTTACCAGGTAGAATCACTTTTTAATAGAAACAAATTAAATTCATATTGATTTTAAATATATTATTCTTTCAATTGTTCCACAGAATTTAATGATAGATATTCAAATCAATATTTTTATTTTTAATTAAAACTCCTTCAGAAAAAATCTTAAATTACATTAAGAATCGAGATTCAGTTAGTTTCAAGAATAGCTCTTTGATCAAGCTTTGCCTTTAAATTGCTCACTAAAACAGAGGTTCCCACAACGTTAGTCCCAATATCCCGAAAAATCTTCTTCGAGATATAGCGTTGGCCTTTTTTCTATTTTATATGAATCACTCCATTTTTTATTTGAATTTACACTCAGTCAATTACCCTCTGTCGTAACATGGTTATAACGATATTTATGTTGAAAACTTTTTACTAATCTATATTTATGGAAAATAATCAAGAATTTTCTGTTGTTATAGAAAAATCCATCTAAGAAAAAATTTTTAATTTACTATCGCATAATGAGAATTTTGAATATATTTTTTAAAATTGATTAAAGAATAGTAAATATGAATATTTGCCAGATTTCTTTAATAAAATGAAGTAAAAAAATTATATTTAAAAGGAGCATGATAGGCTTTTCACAAAAAATCATTCATTTTAATTATTTAAAAAATATATTAAGATTTCATATTTAGGAACTTAAAGAAAAGGAAAGCGATATGGCCTACAATTATCTAGACCGTTCAAAGCTCAAATTCAAACCACTTGCAGAACGTAAAAATCGAGTTAGCATCAAAAAGGACTTTATCTCATTATCGCAAAAACCTGCGAATACATCCAGAGAATTCAAAATGGTTATCGAAGAAACCATCGAGAAGATCCAATTTGCCCGCAAAAACGATCGACCAGTTATACTGGCATTCGGTGCCCATACCATAAAAAACGGTCTTGGACCTGTGCTAATTAAGTTGATGGAAAGAGAATGGATAACCCATCTGGCGACCAATGGTGCAGGAATCATTCATGATTGGGAATTCGCTTTTCAGGGTGAAAGCAGTGAAGATGTTCGAGCAAATGTTCAAAAAGGCCAATTTGGGATATGGGAAGAAACGGGTTTTTATATTAACCTGGCCATTAACATCGGTGCTTATGAGGGGAAAGGATATGGAGAATCGGTTGGAGCATTGATCCAGAACGAAGGTCTAAATATACCATCCATTGAACAACTGAGAGAACAGATTTTTTCTAAAATAGATGACAATCCAGAATTAGCAGCCTCAGCAGCAGACCTATTAACCATTTTAAAAAATTTTTCATTACGTCCAGGCTGGTTATCGGTACCTCATTCTTTTAAGGAATACAGTGTCCAGGCAGCAGCTTTTCGATTGAATATTCCTTTTACCGGTCATCCCATGATCGGACATGATATAATTTACACCCATCCTATGAATCACGGGGCAGCCATTGGACGGGCTGCATTAAAGGATTTCTTATCATTTGCACATAGTATTAGCCGCCTTAATGGGGGAGTTTATCTCTCAATCGGTTCTGCGGTGATGTCTCCCATGATTTTTGAAAAATCATTATCCATGGCTCAAAATCTGGCCATACAACAAGGTAAACATATTGATAATCATTATATGATTGTGGTGGATTTAGCACAAAGTAATTGGGATTGGGAAAAGAATGGTGAACCTCCAGTAGATAACCCTGCTTATTATCTGCGCTATTGTAAAACTTTCAGCCGCATGGGTGGCACCATGCGATATCTGTCAGCAGATAACCGGGATTTTCTACTGGCGCTTTATCATCGGCTGGAAGAATAAACCAAGCTGAGATTGTTTTGAGCCTGCTTTGCTTTAAAATTGACTTAAAAAATTAGCAAATTACCAATTAGGGTAAAAAATCCAGTATTTCTCATATTTAAAAATACTCACAGTTCTAAGCCTGTATAAAATAAGGATTCTAAATGAAAAAATAATATAAGAAAATCTGTGATATAACACTAATATAGCATTCGAGTACGAATGGTTCCCTCGATTTGGTTCAGATCAGCCCGAAGCTTTTTCAGTACCGGGATAGGAACATCTGGATCAATATCTAAAACAACATATCCGATAAGTTTACGGGTTTCCAGGTACTGCCCCAGAACGTTAATATTCTGATCAGCTACTCGTTTATTAATTTCTTTCAACAAACCAGGTCGGTTCTCATGAATATGCAATATGCGATGAGCATGATCGGTAGGCCTGAGATTGACCATGGGAAAATTAACTGCACCTTCAGTTGTACCTCTGTCAGAATAATAGACGAGTTTATTAGCTACTTCAACGCCAATATTTTCCTGAGCTTCTTGCGTGGAACCGCCTATATGTGGAGTTAATATTACGTTTTCCAGGCCAATTAAGGGGCTCTCTAATTTTTCCTTATTTGAACTGGGTTCGTTTGGAAAAACATCCACTGCCGCACCACGTAAGTGTCCGCTTCTCAAAGCATCAGCCAGCGCATCAATATCAACCACCTTACCCCGACTGGCATTTATCAGATAACTGTGTTGTTTCATCATAGATAGCGCCTTGGCGTTTATCATATTTATAGTAGTTTCATCTTCTGGAACATGAAGTGTTACTATATCCGCCTTCTTTAACAACTCTTCCAACGATTTAACAGGACGGGCATTACCTAAAGGCAGTTTGGTTTTGATGTCATAATAAATCACATGCATTCCTAATGCTTCCGCTAAAATAGACACCTGAGAACCAATATGACCATATCCAACTATACCAATGGTTTTTCCACGTATTTCATAACTATTTTTAGCCGTTTTCCTCCATTCCTGGCGATGCGCAGCAGCATTTTTCGGGAATATATCCCTAAACAACATAATTATTAAACCGATGACTAATTCCGCCACCGAACGAGTATTAGAGTGTGGAGCATTAAACACTGGTATACCTCGATTTGCTGCTTCTTCCACGGCTACCTGATTGGTACCGATACAAAAGCAACCAATGGCAATCAATTTAGGAGCATGCTGAAGAATTTCAGGTGTAATCTGTGTTCTTGACCGGATACCTATCATGAAAGCATCCTGAATTTTATCAATTAATTCTTTTCCCTTTAAAGTAGTGGGATAACTCTCGATGTTGGTATACCCACTTTCTCGAAAAACTTCTTCGGCTTTAGGGTGTATTCCTTCTAATAAAACCACCTTAATTTTCTCCTTACTTAAAGAAAACTTCTCTGCCATTCATGTAATCCTTTCTCTATTTTTAAAACTATTATAATTTTCTAATTAATATTCGTATTTTTAAATTAATTATGAACACATACTACAACAAACAAATAGTTCAAATGTTTAAGTAAAAGTATTTCGAAATTCCAACAGATCATAAACCATTTCATTCCAAATTAAGTAATTTAATTTTTAAATTTAAAAGCGAAAACTACATTTTTAAAATTATTTTTTATTATAAATATGAAAATTTAATTAGAATTATTTTTCCTGGCTATTCAAATTTTGGTTTTACATTTTTAGGAAATTTTAGGAAAATCACCTTGAACTAACTCTATTATTTCGCTACCAAGTAAATTCAATGTCTGTATAATTATCCAAAATTCCTTTCAAAGAATTTGGGAAAAATGTTAACCACCAATCTTAATCAGTATAAAAATACGGGTAATAATTTAACCCCATTACCATATTATGATTAAATTAAAGATTTCCTTAAGTATTTTATCCATATCTTCTTTAACTTTATTGACAA
>CAYLYM010000028.1:0-35647 GCA_964387645.1 uncultured Calditrichaceae bacterium
CCTGATCACATAAGTTTTGGACAGCATATATTTTCCAAAAACAGGCGGCTCAACTGAAAACCTGCATTTTTAACCCATAAACCTGGTAATTACAACCCAGTCTGGCAATCGCCAGCCGGTCGTAGTAAAGCGAAGGTCCCAATTCATAAGGAAAAGGCCCGTCTGGACGCCGGACAGGCCCGTCTGGACGCCGGACAGGCCCGTCTGGCAAGAAAAACTTGTCCTGAATACGATTTATCTTGGACAGCAATGAATTTCTTTATATAGAAATTTTTTGAGATAATTACAACATCCCAATAACTTCTTCAAATGCGCTTACAGTAATGTATTTAAACATACAGTGCCATGTGGTCGGATTTTCAAGTTCAGAACCGATCCCGAGCCAAAGACGCTTTCCATCATCTCGATATATTGCGAAACAGCTTTGTTGGGCAGGAATGCCTGGATGGTGCCAGCGAATCCCCCGCCATGAACACGACAGGCGCCTTCACCAATTTCTCGAATGTATTTTTCGCTCAAAGCTAAGGCCAATGTTAATCCCTGTTCTCGCACATTCTGCGTAGAGTAAATATTTTGCAGCCATTTGAATGATGAATTGCTCGATTCATTCACCAGAGCCAGGAATTGTTGGAAATTCCCTTCTTCTAACGCATTGACCTGTTGAACCACCCGGGTATTATCGCCTATAAAATGCATGGCTCGCAATATGGCGCGATCACCGGTTTTCTGCCGAAGATCTCTCAAATTCTTAAACAGAACATCCCATGAAATCTCGCGGCACACCTTTGCGCCTAAAACTTCCGCTACTGCTTTCATCTCAGCCGGAACAGCGGCATATTCATAGGTCAAATCCGCATGATTACCACCTGTGTCTACTACCAAAAGACTGTAATCTTGCGCCTGAAAATCGAAATCGATCTTCTGTATTTCTGGCTTCCTGGGATTTTTAAAATCGATGGTCACAATCCCACCAAAGGCACAGGCAATCTGGTCCATTAAACCACAGGGCTTGCCGAAAAAGACATTTTCAGCATATTGCCCAATGATGGCAAGAGTTTCCAGATCGATCGATCCTTCGTTAAAAATATGATTAAAAATGGTTCCGATAAGCACTTCAATGGATGCCGAAGAACTCAAACCGGACCCGGGCAAAACCTGACTGCTCACATAAGCATTGAATCCGCCGATTCGATATCCCAGTTCTTTAAATCGGGCAGCGATACCGCGGATTAATGCGGTAGTGCTGCCTTTTTCTGCTTCGACAACATTTAAATGATTGAGATCTACGACAAATGGTTCCGAATACCCTTCAGAGTACAAAACGACACTTCCTGAGTCTGTCCTGGAAACAGCAGCAATAGCATCCAGATTCACGCTGGCGGCTAAAACCCGGCCATGATTATGATCAGTATGATTGCCGCCGATTTCTGTGCGTCCAGGAGTGGAAAAAAAATGGAGATATTCCGCTGAAAATTGTTTTTGAAATTTCTCAATTAAATCCTGAAAACGTTTTTTTTGCTTAGCCAAAATATGCGTTTCATTACCATAAATCTCTTCAAATACCGGTGTTAATTGCTCAATACTTGGAAGCATTCTAATTATCCCTGTTTTTCCTTAATCCATTTTATTCTTTAATTCATCCTCAACAGTATATTAGAAATTTTATTTCTTTAAAAATTTTAATCTTATTGAACCTTATCCCTAAAATGATTGTGCGAAAAAGTTTCCATAATTACTGAGTTACTCAATTTTTCATTGAAAAAATCACAATACAATTAAATACCATTTACCCAAATGGAAATCATCATTACCAGAAAATTATGTAAAGTACTATTGTAATTGCAATAACCAGCATTCCCAACCATACAACAGTTCTGTTAGTTTCCATATCGAAGCCTGGTCGTACTGGCATTTCTTTTGGTTTATCCATCGGTTTTATTTTTGTAATAATCCACATGATAATCAAAATCGCCACAAAAGTAATTGCCATTCGATTTAAAAAAGCTATATTGCTAAATCCAACGAGGAGAATGCCATAGAATACTGGTGAAAGAATTAATGCAGCAACTCCAGCAAAAGCTGGAGCTCTTTTAAATAACATTCCAAAAACAAAGGCAGCTAAAATACCAGGCGACACAAATCCCTGAAATTCCTGGATATAATTGAAAATACCTTTGAATCTCGGATTTCCCAGTTGGGGAGCAATAATACAACCAATAATCACTAAAATAATAGTTGAAATTCTTCCCATTGTAATCAGTGCTTTTTGAGAAGCATCTTTTTTCCAATGCCTTTTGTAAAGGTCCATGGTGAAAATAGTTGATGCTGAATTTAACATAGAAGCCAAAGAACTAATTACTGCACCAGAGATAGATGCAAAGATAAATCCCCGTACACCTATTGGTATTAAATTTCTGATGAGTAATGGATACGCTGCATCACTATTGGTTAACTGATCGCCATACAACTGAAGTGAGATAATTCCTGGCAGGACAATGACAAAAGGGATGGTCAATTTCAAAAATGCGGCAAAAATAATTCCCATTTGTCCTTGTTTTAAGGTTCTAGCTGCAAGTGTTCTTTGCGTTATATATTGATTCAATCCCCAGTAATAAAAATTGGGAATCCACAAACCAATGACCAGAGCTGTCCAGGGAAGGACAGGGTGATCAGCAGGAAGAATCATGTGAAGACGATCGGCATTGGCTTCAAAAAAACTGGAAGGTCCCCCAACGGCAATTAATCCTAGAACCAGAGTTAATGCTCCTCCCAATAAAAGCGCTGAACCCTGAAACAAATCCGCCCAGGCTACAGCCTTTAAACCTCCCCAGGTTGTATACAATGCTGCAATGCCTCCAATTAACCATATGGCATGCAACATATTCATATCAAAAATTGTGTTTAATGTCAAACCGCCAGAATAAATAACCGCAGAAATAGTAACAGCTACGTAGATGACCATCATATAAAAAGCCATAATAGCACGCGCAGTGGAATTATAACGGTATTCCAGATATTCTGGCATAGTAAATATTCCACTCTTGAGAAATTTCGGTAGAAAGAAGAATGCGACAAAAACAAGAGTAATCGCAGCCATCCATTCGTAACTGGCAACTGCCAAACCTGCAATTCCCGCTCCTTGTCCAGCCATTCCAACAAAATGTTCTGTTGAAATATTAGCGGCAATCAAAGATAACCCAATAAGAGGCCAAATTAATCCCCGACTGGCAAGGAAAAAATCTTCTCCAGTCTCCTCACGCCGGCTTTTATACATACTAACACCGACGACAATAGCAAAGAACATTAAAAAAAATAAAACATCAATCCAACTTAATCCCATTTTAATTCCTCCACTATCCTATTATTATTAAAAATTTTTCGCCTTTTTAACTTTTCAACCAACATTATTTATAAAACATTATTTGATTTCGAAAGGATTACCTTCGAATATTGTCAAAATTTCATCATAAAAATTGAAACATCAAATTTCTCAATTATAAATAGTACAAAATAAAAATTATATTCTATTTTTTCCAAATAAATTTTCTCTTTTTTCAGTTAACTATCTTGAAATTTCTTTTGAACTTAGAGTATTTAGCCCTTGATAGATTTTTATGCAAAAATATAGATGATCATTCTCCTTCATCACACGACAAATTTCTCATTTACTTTAGAAATAAAATTTTTAGCACTAATTATATCTGTCAGGAGAGGGATGTAATATTTCGTTTGACTTCTTTACAATTTCTTAAATAATTATATTCTCATTAAATAGATAATGAGAGGAGAAATAAAAAATGTTCAGATGGTTATCAACAATTTTTGTTCTCGTATTCATCGTTCAATCATCCTTAATGGGACAGACAATACTTTTCAACGAATATTTCGAAAATGCCACCATGAGAGTGGATTATTACCATGTGGGAAATGCCTATGAGGAATTCATCACGCTCGACCATATTTACAAACAGGGTATCTGGGCTGGCAGTCAAAAAAATTTGTTGGACACTTTCAACAATGGCCGTTATTATGTTAAAGTATATGATGAAAAATCTGGCAGACTTATTTTTTCAAAAGGATTTAATACGTATTTTGGTGAATACAAAACATCTGATCCTGCTCTGGCTGGTATCAAACGAACTTATCATGAATCAGCTCTTATTCCCTATCCCACACAAAAAATTCGTTTCACCATCGAAAAAAGAAATCGCCAGAATGAATTAGAACCGCTTTTTAGTCTAACAATTGATCCAGAAGATATTTCCATTATCAAAGAAAATTTAGATACTGACGTGAGTGTTTTTGAAATTGTTAAAAATGGCCCAGCCGATCAAAAAGTAGATCTGGCTTTCATTGCTGAGGGATATACAGTAGAAGAAAAAGAAAAATTTGAGTCAGATCTAAAAAAATTTTCTAAGGTGTTCTTTAATCAAGAACCTTTTAAATCTTATCAAGAATCATTCAATATTTATGGAGTTTTCAAACCTTCTGAAGAGAGCGGTTGTGATGAACCACGCCACGGCAGTTTCAAAAATACCGTTATTAGTACCACTTTCAATTCATTAGGTTCTGCCCGGTATTTGCTAACAGAGGATAATAAAAACTTACGAGATATCGCTGCCCATGTACCCTATGATGCTCTGATTATTATGATTAATCATCAGCGTTATGGAGGCGGCGGGATTTACAACCAATTTTGCACTTTTACCACTGATAATCGATGGAGTGAATATCTACTATTACATGAATTTGGTCATTCCTTTGCAGGATTAGCAGATGAGTATTACACTTCTTCTGTAGCCTATAGCGACTTTTATCCTTCCGGAGTTGAACCAACCGAACCCAATATTACCGCACTTCTCAATCCACCCCATGTGAAATGGGAGAAGTTTCTCACTACGGGGATTGAAATTCCAACTCCCTGGAACAAAGAAAAATTCGATAAAATGGATTTAGCTTATCAGAAAAAGCGGCGGGAATTGAATGATTTAATAGCCACACTTAAAAAAGAACATGCATCTGAGGAAAAAATCAAACAAGCCGAGGAGAAGGCTGCCCGCCTGTCGAAAGAACACGCCCAAAAAATGGACAATTTTTTAAAAAATAGTAAATATGCTGGAAAAGTGGGCGTCTTTGAGGGAGCTGGATATACATCCAAAGGGCTCTACCGGCCTATGTTGGATTGTATTATGTTTAGTAAAGGTACTAAACCATACTGCAAAGTATGCGAAAATGCCATTATTAACATTATCAAATATTATACTGGAGTAGATTAATTAAAAGTTCTTCTAAATTAAAAAGGAATCATGGAATTATAATCACAAAAAATTTTATAACATAAAAATGTAATCAATATTTTACTATAAGAAACCTTTGATTTAATTAAAATGTTAGTGGCGTTGGATTATTAAATACCTTCTATCATTTTTTACAGATTAAAATCTGTGGTTAATACTTTCCCCCCTCAGTGGGTTTCGAACAATTTTATAGCCATCAAATTAATTCGGGGGAAAAATACTAGATCTAATGAAGGACAATTTTTCAAAGGATTTCAACAAAAATTAAAAGTGGATTTATACTAACATTTTATGCTACTTATTTTTACTTTATAAAATGAAAATTTATATAGTTTTTATTTCATTGGTGGGGATTAACATCCTGCTTTATTGATTTTTCTCTTTTAAGTTAGCTTCATCTAAAAGCCTTAAGGCTTCCAGAAGAACGTTCATGGTAGAACCTTGGATATTTAGTGTGACCGTTTCTATGCTAGGTTTAAATTTGAACGTTCCATCTTTAAAAGTGACCATTTTATTAATAGCCTCGACCCCTTTTAATTCACCTAATTCTGCATAAATCATATTACCATCTTTAAACACAATTTTTCCATTTTCTCTTTTAAATATTTCCAGTGTTCCACTTCTTTTATTGAGATTAAGCAATTGGATAACTTCAACAAGGGTTAAATCAGCCAAATTTCCTTCGAAACCTTTCACACGTGTAGTATCTTCGGAGTCTATAGCTTTAACACGTTTGGCTCGTTTGAGTAATGTTGCCACTTTTTCCAGGAGCACATTTCGGTCCACTGGTTTAATCAAATATTCATCAGCACCAGCGCGAAATCCCCTGATCTCCATATCACGGTTTTCCAAGCTTGTAAGGAAGATAAAAGGAACCATAGGAACGCTGGAATTTTCACGAATCATCCAACAAAATTCAATCCCGTCCGTTTGTGGCATCATTACATCAGAAATAATTAGATCCGGCTGATATTTATTGGTTTTTTCCAGCCCTTCATCCCCATTCTCAGCAGTATATACTTCATAACCTGCTTTCTCCAAACTAATACGTAACAACCTCAATATATGAGGATTATCATCCACAATTAAAATTTTATCAGCCATCATCAAAAAATGTTAAAAGTTTAATAATTTTTTTATATCTAATATTCTTTATCAGAGACGATTTTTAAGACAAGCTTACTTATTTTATAATTAAAATTTTACAAAATAAAATTTTGAGAAATAATTGCCTAGAATCTTACTTTCTTCTTTTAAATTTTACTCTATTTTACAACTGTTTAGTTATAAAATTGTTCCTTAAATAAATAAATTCAGTAAGTTACTTTATTTATCTTTTTTATTCAATTTGGAAAATCGAACCGTCTGGTTCCTGCCATTAGCTTTGGCATATTCCAGCGCATCTTCGACTAATTCGAATGCTTCTTCAACATTATTTACTTTTTCCACATCAAGCTCAACCAGACCAACACTAACTGTAATGTGTTTATAATCCTGTTTTCTTTTAGGAGATAATTTCTTCAATTCATAAAAATCCTGGTCAAAAAAACTGGTTTGATCTATGGCAGAACGAATTCTCTCTGCTTCAAAATATGCTCCCATTTCGTCAGTATGAGGTAATATTATTATAAAACGATTCATTCCCGCTCGAAAGACAATATCAGTATGACGGGTATTATTTAAAATAACATTGGCAATGCGCATTAAGATATAATCACCTGTTTGCTCTCCAAATACCTCATTTATTTTATGGAAATGATCTACATCTGCTAAAACCAAAGATAATGGATTTTTATAACGCTTTGCTCGAGCAAGTTCTTCTCTGAATCGTTTCTGAAAATAAGTTTGATTATAAAGTCCAGTTAAGGAATCAGTAATTTGGCCTGCCTCCAATTCATTGGCTTTTTTTCTGAGATGTTCCAGTTCTTTAGCAACCGTGTTGTGTTGCTCAATTAATTTTTGGTTATTTTGCCTGAGCGATTCGATAAGCTGTTTTTTGTGTAAAATCGATTTAACTTTTGCGATTAATTCTTTAGCATTAAACGGTTTAACAATATAATCATCCGCCCCTAATTCCAGACCCAATACTCTGTGCTCGTCTTCAACATAATTTGCAGATAGAAAAATTACTGGAATTTCTTTTGTTTTAGGATTGCTTTTTAGAATCTTGCAAGCATCAAACCCATTCATGACCGGCATGAGAGCATCCAGAATAATAATATCAGGTTTTTCAAGTTCAGCCACTTCGATACCTTCTTTTCCATTAACAGCTTTAGCCACCTCAAATTCGTAAAAATTAAATAGATGCTCCAGCGTATCGAGCATATCTTCGTTGTCATCTACTATGAGAATTTTGGACATCTTTCCGAATTTCTTTTATAATCAATCAGGAAAATTTCAATTAGGATATTAGTTCTAATCTTTTATAAAATGAAAAATTTCAAGATATTCCTTTATTAATCTACATTATAATATTTAATACTGATCATCAATTTGGGGTAAAAATAAAATAACGACTTTCTCTTTCTCCCAAATGGATAATTAATCAGAACCAAATTTATTATTTCCACTCTTTAAATCGTTTCAGCTTCTCGAAAAATCAACGATTAACCAGTAATAGAGCAAAGATCAGATCAATTCTTCGTATTGTTTATTATCTAACAAATTATCAATTTCTGATTTATCAGAAATTTTTATTTTAATAATCCAACCTTCACCGTAAGGGTCCTGATTAATAATTTCAGGTTGATCGTTCAATTTTTTGTTAACCTCAGTAACTTCACCGGAAAAAGGAGCGAATAGATCAGAAACCGCTTTAACCGCTTCGATGGTTCCAAAACTTTCGCCCTGGGTAGTTTGAGTACCAATTTCAGGCAATTCGACATACACAACATCACCCAATTCGCTTTGCGCATAATCTGTAATTCCTATGGTAGCAATATTGCCATCAATGCGTGCCCATTCGTGATCTTTAGTGTACTTAAGTTCTGCAGGTATTTGCATTATATATGACCTCCACTCAAATTTCTACTTCTTTTTTATTGTAGATATTTTCAATAAAATGAGTGTCAAAATTACCATCTTGAAATTCAGGCGTGTTTATTACAAATTTATGAAAAGGAATTGTAGTATGGATTCCCTCTATTATGAATTCATCTAAAGCTCTGAGAAGTCGTTTTAATGCTTCCTGACGATCACGACCATATACAATAAGCTTAGCGATAAGCGAATCATAGAAAGGGGGAATGGTATATCCAGGATATATGTGTGTATCGACTCGGACACCAGGCCCACCCGGCAAGTAGAAAGATTTAATCTGTCCTGGCGAAGGAACAAAATTATTATCTGGATCTTCTGCATTAATTCGACATTCAATGGCATGTCCAACTGGTTTTAGATCTTCCTGGCGAAGTTTTAATTTTTCTCCAGCAGCCACCAGAATTTGCTCTTTAATGAGATCCACATCATAAACCATCTCTGTCACAGGATGTTCAACCTGAATTCTGGTATTCATTTCCATAAAGTAAAAATTACGATTTTCATCAACTAAAAATTCAATAGTCCCGGTACTGTAATATCCTACATGTTTTGCACCACGCACGGCAGCCTGACCCATTTTTTCTCGAATCCCTGGCGTGATGATTGGCGAAGGTGCTTCTTCGATGAGTTTCTGATGGCGACGCTGAATTGAACATTCTCTTTCGCCAAAGTGAATCACATTTCCATATTGATCGCCAATTAATTGAATTTCAATATGTCTAGGACTTTCAATATATTTTTCGATATACAGACCCGGATTACCAAAAGCCGCTTCAGCTTCAGCGCTTGCCATCATGAAATTGTTTTCCATTTCTTTTTCTTCACGCACAATTCGCATTCCCTTACCACCACCGCCAGCTACAGCCTTCAAGATCACTGGATAACCCAACTCGCTTGCAATTTCCTTCGCTTCGGTTTCTTTGGATACTACACCATGGCTCCCTGGAATCACTGGAACACCCGCTTCCATCATCGATTTTTTGGCTTCCGCTTTATCACCCATGCGACGGATAACTTCTGCTGGTGGACCTATAAAATTAATCTCGCAAGAAGTACACATCTCGGCAAAATCAGCATTTTCTGCTAAAAATCCATATCCAGGATGAATAGCATCAGCACCAGTAATTTCAGCAGCGGAAATAATACGGGTAGGATCTAAATAACTTTTATTGCTTTGCGAAGGTCCTATACACACAGATTCGTCAGCAAATATTGTATGTAACGCATCACCATCACTTGTAGAATAAATAGCAACGGTCTTGATACCCAACTCCTTACAAGCTCGAATAATTCTTAAAGCAATTTCACCACGATTCGCAATAAGTATCTTGTCGAACAATAATAATCCCCCTTTAATAAAACTAACTCTTTTCTATTAAGAACAAAACCTGGTCATATTCAACGGGTTGAGCATTTTCGACCAGAATCTTAACAATTTTACCGTCCACTTCGGATTGAATTTCATTCATCAGCTTCATTGCTTCAATAATGCAAAGGGTCTGCCCTACTTTCACCATATCACCAACTTCTACATAAGGATCAGCATCAGGCGCAGGAGCTCTATAAAATGTACCAACCATGGGAGAACGAACTTCCACAACATTATCACCTACAGAAATCTCAGGTTTAGCAGAAGGTTTTTCTTCAGAAATAGTGGGTCTGGTTTCAGGTACCAGAACAGATTGTTGCACAGGAACAGGAGATGTAGTAGCTTTGGTAGGAGTATAACTGCTATTTTTAGAAATGCGAATTCTTAAACCATTTTCCTCAATTTCAATCTCGCCGATATTGCTCTTCTCTACAACTTTGATAAGTTGCTTGATTTCCTGAAAATTCATTCAACCTCCAGTTCTTAAAAATTATTCTAATGAATTTAACGGGAATATATTTTTTTTGCAAGAAATATTTTGTTGTATCACTTATATAACTGTTTTTTCTTAATATAATCAATAACTTTATCCGGTACTAAATATCGAATAGACCGTCCTTCTTTTACCCTTTGCCTGATAAAAGTAGCCGAAATTTCTAATAAGGGAACTTGAATAAATTGGATATAATGTAGAAATGGCTTAGCATGTTTATTCGGCACAAAACCAGGACGTCCAAAAGCCACTACCTGACATTTTTCCAGAATCTGTTGTGGGGATTTCCAACGATAAAATTCATTTACATTATCCATCCCCATAAAGAAAAAAAATTTTGCTGACTGATCGGCATATTTCTGATTTAATTCATTAATCGTATCGATGGTATAGGAAACACCCGGTCTTTTAATTTCCACATCACTCGTCCTAAAATAGGGATTACTGGAGATGGCTAATTTTAGCATCTCCATTCGATCGTAATCGGAAGATATTAATTGACTACTTTTAAATGGATGAAGCTTGGTAGGAATAAACCAGACTTCATCTAACTTTAATTCATCCCTTAAATATTCGGCTATAATTAAATGTCCGTTATGTACCGGGTCGAAAGTGCCACCAAAAAGGCCAATCTTTCTCTTTTCCATTCTAACTCTAAGACCCCTCTGCATCTGCTGTTGATCTACTCAAAGATTCTTGAATCTCACTGATCCTTTCCTTAGCTCTGCTCGCCCATTTGCTACTAGGATATTTCTCTAAAAAAACAGTGTATGATGTCAGAGCATTTTCCATTTTTTTTAATTTATATTCACACTCTGCTTTCCAAAAAAGTGCTGATTCCGCAGCAGGCGTATCGTAATATTCTTGCAAAACAATATCATAATAAATAAGAGCAGAATTTAAATATCCCATTTTACGGTAAACATCTCCGCCTAGCAATTTTTTTTGAGCTAACTTATTTCGCAATTCAGCCATTTTTTGTTCAGCTTCTTTCCTGAATTTACTACCTGGGTACGCTTCTAAAAAGTTTTGAAATTGCCGGATTGCTTGAAAAGTGTATTCCTGATCCAACTCAGCTCGCAAAGATAATTTAGAATAACTCAATCCAATTTTATAAAAAGCCTCTTCGACATAAGGACTTTCTGGAAAATCTTCGATGAGTTTTTGGTATTCTGCAATAGCAATTAAATATTCCTTATACATAAAATGGGATTCAGCTAAATAGAATTGAGCATCATCAACAATTGGATCTGCACTAAATTTTAATGTGATTACCGTAAATTCATTAATAGCATTATAGTATTTCCCCTTGTCAAAAAGACTTTTTGCATACTCAAAATATGCCTGGGCATCCAGTTCTTCTTTATTGATTTTGTGACTACAAGCTGTTAGCAAAATTACGACAAACATGAAAAAGATAAGTAATTTTAAAAATTTTTCCATCATCATGAACCACTCCTCAAAGTATAAAATAAATAAACTACAACTGCTGTTGTTACCGTTACCACAAAAGGTTCTATCAGAACTTTTACAAATTTAGATTCCATTTTTGTTCCAACACTAAAAGAATAAATCTGATTCTCTACTTTTTTTATCTCTGAACGAGATATTTTATCATTGTAGAATAAATTTTTCTGACGCGAAAGTATCACAGCATCATTTCGATCTTTTAAAAAATATGAAAAAACAGTCATAATTTCTCGTCTATATTTCTTCGTTCGAAATAACAAATCTTTTCCTTCTGGATAATACCGTATAATAAGGTGTATTCTATTTAATACCAATTTTACATTTCCTTTGTTTTTATTGCTGTCCGCTTCGTAAAGTCTAAAATTTCGATTTAAGAGTGATTCACGAAGATTTTCTAACCACCAATATCCCGCTTCGCTTTTTTCATTCAAAACAATTTGAAGATCTGCTTGTTTTGATAAAACTGAATCCAGTGTGGTGATAACTGTACAAACCATCAAATCATGAAGAATACTCAGATTGGTCTTTACCTGGGCAAAGGCACTTTCCTGAAACAAAAAAGAGGATAACAAAAGAAAAACAAGGGATATTTTATAGGTTTGGTTAATCATATTTTATTTTTAAGCGACTCCGGCTTCGTTTAAAAAAATTTAAGATAATTAATTTAATAAAAATAAAGGTAAAACTCACTAAAAGTGTAATTTTTCCAAACAATTCTCCATGTTGGGCATAGAAGGTTTCTTCATTTCTTAATGGTAACCAGGTTACAAGATTTTTTTGAATTCCCAATCCCGCCCGATCTAGGTATCTTCCAGTTGGATCAATAAAACCAGATATCCCGGTGTTAGCACAGCGAATAATACTTATACGATTTTCAATTGCTCGGAAAACTGCAAATTGAGCATGTTGATAAGGTCCACTTGTTAAACCAAACCATCCATCATTTGTAATTATAGTCAGAAGATTAGCACCTCTTGTCACAAATTCTCGAACAATGTGTGAAAAAATTGATTCATAACAAATAATAGCAGAGAGTTTAACTATAACATTTTTTGTAGAATCTATATCCTCAACATGATACTCCCCCTGATAATATCTTCCATTAAATAGGGGTAAATTAAATTGAAAAATAGAATATTCTCTCCCCGGGAAAAAATCTCCACCGCCAACTTCAATCTTGCGCAAAAAGGGTAAATACTTTTTAAAAGGCATACTCTCTGCAACTGGAACCAGTGCAATCTTATAATACTTTTGGAAACAGTTTTTTTTAGGGGAGAAAAAGAACGCAGCGTTGTAGGTACGAAATTCATCTTTCTTCTCATCATATTCATAATCCGGTGTTCCGGTAAGTAAATGAATACCTGTAGAATCCAGAAATGCGCCAATTTTTTGAAGAGCGTTTAGACGCGTCCGCAGAAAAAAAGGCGTTGCTGTTTCTGGCCAAACAATGAGATGAGGATGATGAGATTTCAGTATCCGACTCTCTTTCATCAACATTTCAAAAGCTTCTTGATTAAAATCAGGATTCCATTTTTGATAAGGGTCTACATTGGGTTGGACGAGTGCTGCTTTAATTAGATGATAACTTTTGTTTTCAAGATGATGAATTCTGATTTTACCATAGGTGAAAAGACCAGATATAATTAGAACGATAATCAGAATGGGAATCCAACGGAAATCTCGTCTGATCAATTTGGTGGCATAAAGCAGAATCGAAACAACAATTATCAAAAAAGACAATCCAGCAGTGCCAGTTAATTCCACAATTTGAATCAGTGGTCGATAGTAAGTTAAAGTATGAGCAAGAGTTAGCCAGTTGAAACGAATATCTGTAAACAATCGGAGATATTCCATCCCCACCCAGATAAAAGGCAAACTGATTAAAGCAAATACCCTTTGGTTTTTCCTGAAATGAGCGTAAATCCACCAGACAATTGCATAATGAAATGCATTAATTACAATTGCAAGAATCGCACCAGAAATTGTACTAGCTGCAATCCAAAAGAGTGTCATTGCCCCCCAGATAAGCCCAAGCCAATACCCCAGCCGAAAACTATCTCGTGGGGTTTTATCGTCCATAAATTGGAGAAAAATAAAAAAAGCAATGGGAGTTAAGAATCCAAAAGGAAAAGGGGGAAATGATAATGAAAATATTACAGAAACAATGAGTATACATCGTAGTTCCTTTGCATCCAGAAACAACCTGTTAACCTCCATTCGGATTAGTTAGAATTACTGTACCTTGCTTATTCACCTTTGACCACTTGATTTGATTTTCACTAAAGATTCTATGCCAGAGTAATTTCACATCCCTGATCTATCGACTGATAAATACCATCTACAATACGCAATATTTCCACTGCGTCATCAATAGTAGAATCCAATTTATCAATCCGGCCTAAAAGATAATCAATAAAATGATTTATTTCCTTTTCATATCCTTTTTTAAATATAGACGTTTTGCTCTCTATGTTTCCTGGTGTAATATTAACCAACTGCCCATGCCAGGATTTTTGTAATTTCAGCGGATTCAAAGTACCAGTTCCATATTCACCTATAATTTCAAGAGAAAAACGATCTTTTACGATGGGAAAATCCCAACTGACTTCCATCGAGAAAGAAATCTCGTTCTCAAAAGTAAGACAAACCACACAGAAATCTTCCACTTCTATTTCTTTATTTAATTGAAACGAAAATGCTCTCACGTTAATCGGATTGGGCCGATCGAGCAACCACCAGACCAGGTCTAAAAGTTGTATTCCCAGGTCTAAGATGACTCCCCCACCTGATACATTTTTTTGAAAAAACCAGGCCTGCCGATCGGAATGGTGTTTAGCTTGTAACCAACTCCCTTTTAAATAAAACAATTTTCCTAAATCTCTATTATCCAGGAATTTTTTTAATGCTACGACATCGCTTCGAAAACGATTTTGCATCCCCACCATAACAACTTTTCCTGTCTCCCGTGCTTTCTTTTGAATACGTCTGGCTTCCGAAGCTGTTGGAGTTGCTGGCTTTTCAATAAAAATATGAGCGCCATATTCCAGAGCCATCAGGCTCATTGGAAGGTGCAGATTGGTGGGGGTTAAAATGAACATAACATCCAATTTCTCCTTTTGTAATAGCTCAGCAATATCCTGATAAATATGATTTATTCGAAACTTATCCGCCAGTACGGCTGCCTTTGATGCATCAATATCACAAATCCCCGCAACGCGTACATCTGGATGGTTACTCAAAATAGGTAAATGAATTACCTGGGCAATACCACCACATCCAACAATACCCACTTGTAATTTCGCATCCATACTAAGACTCCTATAACTATTTGTCTAAATTTTTTTCCCTATCAAGATAACTCTGTAAAATAAATTGGGCAGCCAACTGATCTACTTTTTCTTTATTACGGCTTGGCTTCTTACCTCCCTGTCTCATCGTCAAATAAGCTTGTTTAGTGGTTAAACGTTCATCCTGAAAAACAATCGGGACAGAAATAATTTTAGTTAATTTTTCCACAAAATTTCTAACCTCGACTGTTTTTTGAGAATTCCTACCTCCCATAGTCAATGGTAAACCAATTACAACCCTTTCTACATCATACTCCTGAACAATCTCTCGTAGTTTATTCATTAAATCTTTTTTCGATTGCCAGGTGATGGTGGTAAACGGTTGAGCAATAGTTAACGACGGATCAGAAATAGCAATACCAATTCGTCTCTCGCCATAATCTATTCCTAAATATCGTGCCATACTAAAATAAAAAAACCGCTCTATGATTAGAGCGGCAATTTAAAACCATATACAAAATTATGTCAACGCATTTCTTTTTTCGTTAATAATTATAATTATTTTTCTAAAGGTTGTTTCAAGATATCCTTCAATAATTTACCAGGTTTGAAATGCGTTTTACGTCTCGCAGGAACATATATAATCTCGCCTGTTCTTGGATTCCGGGCCTTAGGTTTGGGTTTTGTTTCCTTCACCTCGAACACACCAAAATCTCTAATCTCAATTCGAATTTCGGGGTTTGCTTCACTTAAAATTTCTCTTAAAGACTCGAATACTGCATTCACAAAATCCTCT
This sequence comes from uncultured Calditrichaceae bacterium, assembly GCA_964387645.1. Taxonomy (GTDB): domain Bacteria; phylum Calditrichota; class Calditrichia; order RBG-13-44-9; family RBG-13-44-9; genus CAYLYM01. Next base: position 15,752 of record CAYLYM010000028.1, read on the forward strand.
GTAATATAAATTTTTTGCCCCAATTTTTTGGCAACACGTTTTGCAACTTCTTTTTTTGTAACAGTTCTCATTATCTAAACCCCTTAAAATCTTATATTAATAAGATATTCATTTTTTAAAATTTAAAGGGTCTCGCAATATATTGCAAGAAAAAAATTCTTAAATTTAAAATTTTTAATCAGTAAGGTGATGGACAACTGTAAATTTGGTCTTTTGTAAAACCTTCTTCCCATTAGATTGATCTTCGACCCTGATTTCCAATCTATATTCCCCTGATTTTAAATTACCAATATCAATGGATTTAACAACACTCTCCGTAGTTTTTTGTCCTGTATACTTATTAATGATACTTATACTGGCCCCACGCTTTTCAAAAAATCTTTTAAAAATGTTTCCCTGTTTTTGCCTGACTACTCTGTTTTCAACCGTGTAGTATACAAACCCAAGAGAATCTTTAGATAAATTGTATATTTCAAAATAAATAAATAATTTCTTATCGGCCGAAAATTCATGCAATACGTTTGGCAGAATGTAAAATTCATTCTTTTTTATATATCCTTTTTCTTCATCGGTAGTAATATCATTCGCTAACAACAAATCAGAAATCATTAATGTATCATAAGAATAATCAGGTATCGTCAAACGGTCTCGGTAAACAAAATTGCGTTCAAGCGTCTGATCTAAAATTTCAAAAGAATAATTATATACTCCAGAAAAATAAAAAAAATTTATATTATTAACAAGATATCCATTTTTAATGCATTTTTCCAAATCCTCCTTAGATATTTTGAAATCTTTTTTATGATGGAAGATAGGTAATTTGTTATCTCCCAACAGGAAAAATCCCACTAAAAAGGACCAGTTTTCCTCTTCACTTTTTTTGTCTATTGGAAGACCAAAACTCAAAAGCGCCTCGGTATTCTTCTCGTCTTTAAAAAAGGCAATACGAAAAGGAGAAAAAAAAGTGCCACCAGGCAGACTAAAATCGAAACTTTCTGGAATTTTTTGAAAAACATTTTCGGCAATCAGTTTAAAATTAAAGATTGTTCTTTCTTTAAAGGCTGAACGTGAAGCGGGAATTGGTTGAGTAAATTGGTAATGTCCATTCCAGAACTCATCAGAAAACATAAGCTGGAATTCGGGATAGCCCCAAATTTGAGTCGGTGGATAAATAGCGTTAAAATCCATTGATTTGCCGTAATCAATAATATAATTCGGTTTTCCATATCTGATATAAGTTTTCCCTCTGTCGGTTTTCCATCCTTCAACTTTCATACGAGGTATACTGAACCGCATGTTGGCGTAAGCAACCCGCCCAAAATGTTCTAATAATCTTTCATTTTCTTCTGTCAGGAACATGGGATCTTTAACTTTCCAATATAATTCCTGATTATCTTCCGCTTTTTCTTTCTCACTTTTATTTTTTATTAAAAATTCAGGATTAAGAAATAATTTTCTTTTTTCGGGAGACATCTGTTTAATAGCCCTGTCGAAATACTCAGCAGCCTCTGAATATCGATGTTGCGCCAATAGTGCCAATCCTAAAAATAGATTAAAATCTTTATGATCAGGTATGGAAATAAGAGCACGACGAAATACATTTTCCATTTCTCGGTAATCTTCCATCTCGTAATGAATATTTCCCAAAAGATATAATGCACGTTCATTAAGCGGATTTTTTTCAAGTACCTGCTTAAGATGATACACAGCGTTATCATAATCATCAATGGCATATTCTCTAAAAGAAAGTGGAATTGCTGTATCAGTAATTCGGTAATAATATTGGAGCATGTCTTTGAAATAATATTCAGCCAATTCTAAATGTGCTTCAATGAATTGGAGATTCAAGGTTACTGCCTTTTCAAATTCTTTTCTAGCCATATTACGAAATTTGGCAGTTTTGTAGACCAATCCCAGCGCATAGTGGGCAAAAGCATTATTTTTAACTTTATACAGATTTTTTTCAATAATTTCCCGGGCTTCAATCCGACTAAACAAATCATCTTTTTTTAATAAAAACAGTCCTTGAAGAATTTGAGCCATAGGATTTTCAGGATCAGAAAGTATGATCTGTTTGACCAATTCTTCTGATCGCACGATGTCCCCTTGAATAAAATAATCTTTGGCTTGATCCAGTAACTCCCGACTGTCGGCAGCTTTTATCCGGAAAATCATTGAGAATAGAAATAATATTAATAAAATTGGATAGAATCTTTTTGTATTCAAGAAAGTCATCAAGAATGACTCTTGATCATATTCTTTAATTCGTTCAGTTTAAGTAAAGCTTCGATAGGTGTCATATTATTGACTTCAACTTTTTCCAATTCTTCTTCTACTGGAGATTTTTTCAATAGATCGAACATACTCATCTGGTTTTTATCAACAGCCGTTCCAGAACGGCGACGGGCAATTCGAGGCATGCGATGTTGAGTTCCCTCGCTGTTCTCTAAATTGTATAAAACTTCTTTGGCTCTTTCGATGACTTCGCGAGGTAATCCAGCCATCTTTGCTACATGAATCCCATAACTATCATCAATTCCTCCCGGCTCAATTTTTCGCAAAAAGATGACTGAACCTTCTATTTCTTTCACCGTCACACGATAGTTCTTAATTCTTGGATAAATATTGGCTAATTCTGTTAATTCATGGTAATGCGTGGCAAAGAGGGTTTTCGCTGCCACTCTTGGTTGATTATGCAAATATTCAGTAACCGCCCAGGCAATAGACAACCCATCGTAGGTGGAGGTACCCCGGCCAATTTCATCTAAGATAATTAAGCTTTTAGTAGTAGCATTGTTCAAAATATTGGCTGTTTCCAACATCTCTACTAAAAAAGTACTTTCGCCAAAAGCCAGATTGTCCGAAGCACCTACCCTGGTGAAAATACGATCAACCACGCCCAGTTTGGCCTTGCTGGCAGGAACAAAACTACCAATTTGCGCCATAAGACAAATCAAACCTACCTGTCGAAGGTAAGTTGATTTACCCGCCATATTTGGACCGGTGAGAATCATAATCTGGGTATTCTTGTTATCTAAATAAGTATCGTTTTCAATAAACGGTTCATCCGGAGGTAGTAACTTTTCCACGACTGGATGCCGCCCAGCAATGATTTCGATAACATCCGAATCATCGACCTCGGGACGTGTGTAATTGTTATTATGAGCTACTTCAGCTAATCCTGCCAGACAGTCAAGTTCAGCAATAAGCTCGGCATTTTGTTTAATTTTGGAACCAAAACTGCTAATGCGTTCACGAATTTCTTGAAAAATCCGATATTCAATTTCTTTAATCTTTTCTTCTGCACCTAAAATTTTTTCTTCATATTCCTTCAATTCAGGTGTTATGAATCGCTCTGCATTTACCAGAGTCTGCTTACGAATAAAATAATCGGGCACTTTCTCCAGATGGGACCTGGTAACTTCGAAATAATAACCAAACACCTTATTGTAACTTAACTTAAGGGAAGGTATTTGGGTCTTTTCGCGTTCCCTTTCCTGGATTTTAATTAAAAAATTTTTCCCCTCACGGCTAATGGTTCGTAACTCATCCAGTTCTGCATCTACCCCTTCTTTAATAATACCACCTTCTTTCACATTAATCGGGGGAGAATCCACAATTCCATTTTCAATAATTTCAATCACTTCAGTTAAATTTTCCAATTTCTCAGCATACAGCGTGAGAGGTGCACTGTTTTGCGATTGCAACAGTTCTATAAGCGGTTGTATGAGTTGCAATGAGTGTTTTAGTGCGATCAGGTCTCGCGGAGTGGTTCGCCCGGTTGCGATTCTACCCAATAAACGTTCCAGATCGGCAAATTGTCCCATAATCTGACGAGCCTTTTTCCGTAATTGGGATTGTTCATAAAAGGCGTTCACCCTGGCCAATCTTTCATTTATCAGCGGCAACCGAATTAGCGGATGTGTGATCCAGCGCTTTAATAGTCGACCACCCATAGGCGTTACTGTCTTGTCCAAAATGGAAATGAGCGTACCTTCTTTACTCTGACCTAAAATCGTAGAGGTGATCTCCAAATTTCGCCGGGTGGTAGCATCCAGAATCATATAATCTTCCAGTGAAAGATACGCAATACGTGAAATATGAGTGAGATCTGTTTGGTAATTCTCCTTAAGATAATGCAGAATGGCTCCGGCGGCAATAATGGCCAGTTCATAATCTTCTATCCCAAAACCTTTTAAATTCGGCGTTTTAAAATGTTCTTTTAATATTTCGTAACCATAGGACTTATTGAATATCCAGTCATCCATTTTTGTTAGAATAGCAGGGAGCCGGTTGTGAAAAAGAGATTGTAATTGGTCATGGTTGGAAGTAGGAACAAGAATTTCTTTGGGCAAAATTTGCTGAAAATAATCAACCATCCGATCAAGCGATATTTCACTCACAAAATATTCCCCAGTGGAAATATCACAATAACTAATACCACAAATATTTTTATTAACATAAATTGCAGCCAGGTAATTGTTGCTTTTTTGTTCCAGTAGTTTGTCTGAAAGGGTAGTTCCTGGAGTAATAACTTCAACAACTTCTCGTTTAACCACTGTCTTGGCCAGTTTGGGATCTTCAACTTGCTCACAGATGGCAACTTTATGACCTGCTTCGATTAATTTAGGAAGATAAGCATCCAAAGCATGGTAAGGAAATCCCGCCAATGGAACATCAGCGGTTTTACCGTGGGAACGCTTAGTTAAAGCAATTCCCAGAACTCGACTGACGATTTTAGCATCTTCATAAAAGGTTTCGTAAAAATCACCCATTCGGTAGAGCAGTATCATATTTTGATACTTCGCCTTGATGGCCAGGTACTGCTCCATGAGCGGCGTAGTTTCAGACTTTTTCTTTAATCTATTCGACAAAATATTTTTCCTTTATATTCAATTCTATTCAAATAAAAATAACCAACAATCTTACTAAATTCAACTTGTTAAATTGAGCAGTTCACTTCCAAATTTAATTCGCCCGATATAGATTAATAATCTTTCTTTATTGTGATATAAAAATCTGAAATGTCCGAAAAGAGTGCTCGAAATGAAAATTTAAGTTGCAAACAACTTATTTCAGCAATTTATCAATAGAAGGTTCAATAGGTAGGGTGAAATAAAAATGACTCCCTTTATTCATCTCGCTTTCTACCCAGATTTCGCCACCGTGTAAATTCGCAATCTCCTTACAAATTGCCAATCCCAACCCGGTACCGGAAGATTTCAGAGAGCTGCCAGAATCAACCTGTTCATACTTCTCAAAAACGTGATCTATTCTTTCCGGAGGAATTCCCGGGCCAGTGTCGTGGACACCAATCCGGGCAAACATTTTTTCTTCGCCTTTTATTTTTTTCTGGTAAAAATCGGTGGTGATCCACACTTTGCCACCTTCTGGAGTAAACTTAATAGCATTACTTAACAAATTGTTTAACATTTGTTCTATGCGTAAGCTATCGAAAAATAACAAAGGAAGGTTAGGATTTAGCTGACATTCCAATGTTATATTTTTATTTTTCAATAGAACACGATGGTTTTCAACAATACGTTCAATGAGTGGATGTAGTTCACTTACTTTTGGATCGATACTGAATTTACCGACTTCCATTTTGGATGCCACCAGGAAGTTGTCAATAAGGGTAAGGACTTTTTTAACATTTTCTTTTGCTATATCCAGCAATTCTTCTTGTTCAGCATTAATATCTCCTACAACCCTGGTGCGGATGAGTTCAATAAATCCCTGTATGACGTTCATCGGCGATCGCAAGTCATGCACGATCATGGAATTGAAATCAGATTTTAAACGCTCTAATTTTTTAATTGGTCGTAGATCATTGTGGACAAGGAAAAAACCGATTTTTTGTCGCTGTTGATAAAAAGGAAATGCAAATGTAGAAACCGGGATCGTTTCTCCAGCAGTGGAAATCAACTCCAACTCCTCATTTTCTACATGTGTGCTTCTTTTCTTTTCTTTATTCATCAACAATTCAATAATCTGATGCAATTTAGTCTGGCTTCCAGGCGAGTAAAAATTTGTGAGATTTTGATTTAAAAGAGATTTTTTATCCAGGCCAACCAAATTTTGAAAAGCTGGATTGACATAAATAATTCTTCCCTCAGGCGAACAGGTAACCAAACCCAGAGTCATCGTTTCAGCCAGCGAGCGATACCGTTCTTCAGAAGCTATCAAATTTTCAAATAATACCGAATTCTCGATGGCTACAGCCGCCTGGTTAGCAAAATATTCCAGAGAAATCACTCTATCTTCAGTTGGCTTCAACCGATCCACCGGGTCGCGAACAATAATAAAACCCAATAAATTTTTACGTGTTTCTATAGGAACGATAAGCAAGTCTTCGTCATACCATTCCGTAAGAACTTCTGTAAATAATTCCCGACTACCATTATTTACAGTAAGAGGATGAGAATTATAAAAATAGGAATCACTTATTTTCTTACAGTTTAATAAAAATTTTTTAAATGCATCAAAAGAAACTTCTTTCAAAAAATCTATTGGTAATTGGACATGACTATCAAAACCAACTTTCCGAACAAGTTGGTATTTTTTCTGAAATTTATTGCTACGTAAAACCGCCACGTCATTCCACCCAAGGGTTTTTCGAATGCTGTTCAAAATGTGAGAAAGTATATCGTCCAGGTTCAGGTCCAGCTTCAACTCATTACCCAGTTCAAAAATGCGAGAAAGCTGCTTCAACTTGATATTGGCTTCTTTAACAACGTGGGTATCTTCCATGACTTTCTGAATTCGATCTAACAATTCTGAAACCTGATTTAATTCCCACATACTAAAATCAGAATCAGCCTTCGTACGATTCGAAACAAAAATCCCAATTTCCTCATTTTGTACTCTAACAGGTGCAACCAGCAAGTAATAATAGCCCAATTTCTGAAAGGTCTGAATAGTTACTTCACTCAACTCGCCATTTGCATGATCAATGCTAAAAAGAAACGGCTTATCCCGGGTGATTAGATGACTTAAATAATGATCTTTATTTAAGAAGATAATATTCTTTTCCAAAGCACGCCACTTGGCCTGATTTTCTCGAGAATAACTATATTTAGGAAAAATAAAGCCAAAACCACGGTTCACCTGCCAAAATATGGTACTTTCTGCTTTAGCAACCTCATTAATCTTTTTACATGAAAGTTGCAAAATGGCATCTTCTGAGAATCGATTATAAATAAGTTGTTCGGCAAAACCGCTATGGCTTTTCTCTATTTTTTCTTTATATATGTAGTGATAAATATTTCGAGAAAGTAATTCACTTATTTCCTTTAAAAATTTATCATACAGTTTAGGATAATCTTTTAACTTTATTTTTCCTAATATCAATCCCCCTAACGGTAAACCATCGGTGGTAAAGGGGTAAAAATCGATCTGTTTGACATCCCAACCCCATTCTTTTAATTTTCGAAATAATTGAGGATCTTCGGTAGCAGAGACATGAAATCTGTCCATTTTCTTGATCCATACTTCAGCCAATTTTTCAATGCTTGGAGTTAAAATAGCATAATTACGGCGTTGAGGCGGGATGAATTGTTTGCTGTACACTATGCGATTAAACTCAGGGTCAAAACTGCAAAATGCCCAATAGTCAAAATCCAGAATTTTAGGTAAAAAGTTTGTCAACGTTTCAAATATTTCTGGTATGGATTTATTTTGCTGGATTATTTTTGAACATTTGAAAAGATTATCAGTAAAAATTTGGGTTTGTTTTTCTTCTATAAATTTCTTTTCTTGCTTTAATAAAGACTTTATATTGTATGTGATAACTTCTAATTGGTTGGCATCATAACAAAGTAAAATTTTTTTAATATCCTGAATTCGTTTAAGATCTTCCGGATGAACGTCAGATCCCAATACAAAAATTTTCCAGACATGATCCTGTTGCGGAGATTTTAAAAACTGAACAATTCTTTCATTGTTGAGAAATTCCGAATCAAATTGTAACAAAACAATTTGTGGCTGGATTCTTTGAATAATTTGATCGATTTCCTGAATTCTGGGAAAATAGAATATTTCGACACCTTCGAATAAAATATGTCCCTGTAAAAACGTAAAAATATCTCGATTGGATAAATTTATAACTATCTTAAAATTTTCTGGGATCACTATACAACATCTTTTTTATTTTAGATAAATTTACACATTTAAATGTCGATATTCAACTAATTTTCTTAAAGTTAGCTCAACTATTCATGAGAAATATTTGGTATAAACCTTCTAAAACAAGATTCGGGAAAACAGCTTCAATTAGCCGTGTTTTGGGCTGAATGAGGCTGGCTAATCCGCCAGTAGCAATAACTCGTGGTGGATTTTGAAGTTCACGAGTAATATCATTCAACAAACCATCGATCATCCGAACTGCACCATACATAATTCCTGCCTGCATACTTTTTTCCGTATTCGTACCAATGACTCTATTGGGAAACTCTAACGAAATTTTAGGAAGTTTAGCTGCCCTACGATATAAAGCCCATGCGGTCGTTTCTAATCCCGGCGCAATTATACCACCCAAATATTCCGCATTTTTATTGACAATATCAAATGTAATGGCAGTCCCAAAATCGACCACAACAACATCCTGATGGTAACGCTGATAAGCTGCAACCGCATTACAAAGCCGATCAGCACCCACTGCTGTCGGATCTTCATATCTAATAGTTAATCCAAGATTTATCGTGTGATCTACGAGCAATGGTTCTAATTGGAAATATTTTTTACAAATCTTTTCAAAAATAAACGTCAGATTGGGCACAACCGAAGAGATGGCAATACCCTTAATCTGGTCCAGCGAAACTCTTTCCATGGCCAAAAAGTGATGGATAAAAATCATAAATTCATCTTCGGTTCTATCTACTCCAGTAGCAATACGCCAACTCCTCAATAAGCGAGCTTCTTTAAAAATACCCAATTCAATTTGTGAATTACCAACATCTACAGCTAAAATCATATTAAACCCCTTGTATTGATTTCCCAAATATCACCAGCCACGATTATTTTTTCTCCTTCAGATGTATGTAATTTTAAATAACCATTGGAATCAATCCCCTGAATTACTCCTCTAATCTGGCCATTAGTCAATTCTATTTTAACTTCTTCATTCAAAAATAGCATATGTTCCATGTAACTTTCCACAATACCTTTAAAATTCTGAACTAAAGAACCATTGAGGTAATGGTAATAAAATGACAAAAATTCCAGAAGCAAATTTTTTAGTTCCCAATTTAATCCAGTAACCATTCGTAAAGAAATGGCTTTTTCCTGTAATTCTATAGGAAAATCTGCCTTTTCCTGATTAATATTTATACCAATTCCAGTAATCAGATAGTCAACTTTCTCCTGATGTAAATAACTTTCTAAAAGAATACCGCAAATTTTCTTTTGGTTTACCCAAACATCATTAGGCCATTTTACCCGAACATCGAGCGATTGCCCTCCCGAAAAGGATTTGATTTTCTCTTCAAGAAAATTCCGCACTGCCAGTACCGTGGTCAGGTTTACTAAGAGCAATTGGTTGATATCTACTGCGAGTCTCAAAATAACTGAAAACCATAATCCCATATCAGATGGACTCTCCCAGCGACGCTGGTATCTCCCCCTACCCGCAGTCTGTTTTCTCGCAGCAATTACTGTCCAATCCGATGCGCCCCGTTCTGCCAATCTTTTGGCTTCACTGTTGGTGCTCGGAAGTTGATCATACCATAAAATCTTTATCGGTATCCTCCTGATGTATTACCAGTTAAATTAACAATTTCCAAAATTCGCATTTATTTAATTTAACCAAATATATACAATTGTTGATGAAATACAAATTTAATATCACCGAATTGGGCAGAACTGAAATTAAGATGGGAATACCGATATTATTTATTGAAATGATTGTTCTGTTAATAGAAATAAATAATTATTAACAACTCGTATCACCAGCTTCATCTACACGTTATTTCATCATTCCATATATTCGCCGAATACCTGGCGCAAAATATTGGAAATCTCTCCAATAGTAGCGTAGCTTTCCACACAATTGATGATGTAAGGCATGAGATTCTCAGTGCCCCGTGCTGCTTCTCCAAGACGAGAAAGAGACGCATTCACCTTTTCTGCATCTCTTTCTTCACGCAATTTTTTAACTCGTTGAATCTGCTTACTCACCATCTCTTCATCGATTCGCAAAATTGATTTCGGCGGTTCTTCATCTACCACGAATTCATTCACACCCACAATGATCTGTTGTTTGCTTTCCACACGACGCTGGTATTCGTAAGCACTTCGGGCGATTTCATTCTGGAAATATTTATTTTTTACAGCATTCACTGCTCCGCCCATTTGATCAATTTTTTCCAAATACTCGCAAGCTCTTTTTTCGATTTCATCCGTTAAATACTCTACATAATAAGATCCTGCCAATGGATCAACCGTATCGGCCACACCGCTTTCATAGGCAATAATCTGCTGAGTACGGATGGCAGTTCGAGCCGATTCTTCTGTAGGAAGGCTCAACGCCTCATCCCGGGCATTGGTATGCAGGGACTGAGTTCCGCCCAGAACAGCAGCCAGCGCCTGAATGGTAGTGCGAATAATGTTATTGTCCGGTTGTTGGGCCGTCAGGGTACTACCGGCTGTCTGGGTGTGAAAACGCAACATCATACTTTTGGGATTTTGCGCGCCAAATTGTTCCTTCATAATTCGTGCCCACATCCGGCGCGCAGCCCGAAACTTGGCTACCTCTTCGAATAAATTATTGTGGGCATTAAAGAAAAATGAAAGTCTCCCAGCAAAATCATCTACATTCAATCCAGCATCAATTGCTGCCTTCACATAGGCAATGGCGTTAGCAAAAGTAAACGCAATTTCTTGAACTGCTGTCGCCCCAGCTTCCCGAATGTGGTATCCGCTAATAGATATTGTGTTCCACCTGGGCAGAAATTGGTTACAATATTTAAAAATATCTGTGATAAGCCTCATTGATGGTTCAGGCGGGAAAATGTATGTCCCCCTTGCTATGTATTCTTTCAAAATGTCATTCTGTATGGTGCCGGAGAGTTTCTTCAGATCAGCTCCCTGTTTTTTGGCAATAGCAATGTACATGGCCAGTAAAATACTGGCAGTCGCATTAATGGTCATGGATGTAGAAACTTTTTCCAGAGGAATCTGGTCGAAGAGAATTTCAATGTCTTGCAAGGAGTCAATCGCCACACCAACCTTACCTACCTCACCTTCTGCCATAGGATCATCAGAATCATATCCGATTTGTGTAGGCAAATCAAAAGCCACAGAGAGACCGGTCGTTCCGCTCTCTAACAAATAACGATAACGTCGGTTGGATTCTTCAGCCGTGGCGAATCCCGCATACTGTCGCATGGTCCAGAATCTACCGCGGTACATAGTAGGCTGTACGCCACGGGTAAAGGGATATTCACCCGGAAAGCCCAATTTTTCCAGGTAATCAAACTCAGGATCGGGGGTGTAAATGCGCTCGACCGGGATGTCTGAACTGGTAGAGAATTGGGATTCCCGTTCCGGGAAGCGTGAGATAGTTTTATTTAATGTGGTTGATTCCCACCGCTTTTTGTTTTCTTCAATCTTCATTTTTTTAACCTCCTTCTACCATAAGGGTCGGGAATATAATCATTTTATTCATTTTTATCAATTTAAATAAAAATTTTGTGAATTTTTCTACAAAATATTATGCAAGCTGATGAGCCTTGTATAATTCACCAGATTAGATTATAAGGAACATTTGGCAGAAGCTCATTTAGGAAGATTTGACAGATGAAAAATATTCATCAAATTAAAAGAATCCAATTTTGTTTTATTTAATTTTTTGAATTTAAAGAATAAAATCAACATTTTCTAATAATCCACCCCTGGCTGCGCCAGGATACCCATTTTGAAGGGATGTTTAATTTCTTTCATTTCGGTAACCAGGTCTGCCGCTTTGATGATCTCGGGAGGTGCATAACGGCCGGTGAGAACCATGTGAAGGAAAGAAGGACGGCTATTCACCACTTCTAACACTTCTTCAGACGTTAAAAGGCCTTCTTTAATCGCCACATTGATTTCATCTAAAATGATGATATCGTAATCATTATCCAGATTGTGGCGGGCAAATTTTAATGCTGCTTTAGCCGCTTTGACATGCTCTTCAATAGACAATTTATCTCCCTTGATGCGGACAAATCCCTTACCCATCCGTTCAAGTCGTAGGTTAGGCGCTAATTTTTTGTAACCCTCAAGTTCCCCATTAACCCACTCACCCTTAATAAATTGTACCATCAGAATTTTCCAACCGTAACCGGTCGCACGTACCGCCATACCAAGCGCTGCGGTGGTTTTCCCTTTTCCATCACCCGTGTAAACAATCAACAAACCTCGCCGTTTTTCACGCGGAACTTCTGGTAATACCATCTTCCACCCCCTTATTTTATATAAAGCAAATATAAATGGTTTTTTAATTGAGGGAAAGACTTAAAGCAGAAGGTAAAAACGCAAGTAGTTTTTTCTTTTAGCAGGGACTATTACCTGTAAGAATTAAATGGTAACCATAGACAAACGGATCGAGGTAATCAATAAAGTTAATCCTAAAAAGGGAAAATAAATCCTACCATTTTAAAAGTTCAGGAATATATTAAACTCTTAATAAGCTAAACAAGAAGATAGCGAAAAGGGTGCAAGAAGTGTTTGATGAAATTTAAGTAAGAAATCTTGTCTTTGAGATATTATTCATTATAAAGAAATCTTTTTAATTTATTCTAAAACTTGCAATGTTTTAAAATAAGCCTTATCTTTTTAAAAAATAACATGATAAGGAATATTTAATTGATCGTAAAAGCCAAATTTCAACTGTCTCTTTTGGATAGTGTTTTCAATCGTTGTAAAAAACGTTATCGGACAGAGGATCTTTTTACACAAATAGATAATTTCGCAGATTGGGATCTTTTGGTAAAGTAAATCGGACTAGTGTTTAAAAAATCTAACCGCAGCCGTCCAACTGTTCCTATCTTATATTCTTTGAAATGTCTTGCATTATTTACAATATTAGGTGTTGATTGGCGTTTAATACAACTTAATGAAAAGGATTAGTGTGCCCTTTTCTCCGAAATAAGGAGAAAAGGGAAAAACTACGAAGCAGGGAAGTGCATTTTAATGTAAAAATTGGATCAAAGATCATGATTAAAATGAACTTTGTAAAAAATTAAATTATAAAATTAGCCCATTTAAAAGAAACGACTTTTTCAAAGGTTTCTAAGAAAAAACCCTCATCATTTTCTCCACCAGCAAAATCCTTACTAATACTCCCTATCGCCATGCCGCCTTCAATGTCGATATTCGAAGGTAGATAAATGCCAAAATCTGGAGCAATGGCGTATACATTACCAGTATCATTCAGAGAACCTTGCTTTCTACCCAGTTTGTTGAGAGCGTAAGATACACCAATTTCAATGACTTGACCCACAGGAACATTAATTCTGGCAGGGATCAACTTCCCATTATTAATAACATCGCTCTTTGTCCTTCCAGCATCCTCACGTCCGCCTTCCCCGGCTCCATTTGAATAGTTCATTGCAAAAGCCACTTTATTTTGAAACTTTCCATCAAACTCAATACCAACATGCCTGGCCGAAAGGTAAGTATCGACCAAGAATTCAGCTGCTGCACTTTGCTCAACCATCACAAGCTTTCCTGAAGAACGTAACTCTTCACGCCAAACTGGAACTTTAAATTGACCAAAACGGATAAAATATTTATCAGCAATTTTTAATTTTCCTTCGGCATCTTTTAATCTTGGACTGTTATCTCGAACTTCAATCTGAAACTTAGCAGATACATAATCTGTTAACTTTACCCTGGTCTGAAACCTTCCACGACGAATCCGAAAACCATTATTGGTTCTCGATGCATCACTTTTGATATCAAAATTATAAAGATACTAAAACTGAATTCTTCCAGAAAAATCCCAACTTTTGGCATTGATAGATTTTACATCCTGTCCAAAAACATTCAAAGGAAAAGCCAGGAATCCAACCATTGCCACCATAATCAAAAAATCTTGATAAAATTTTCTCACGTAATCCTCCGATAATAATGTTTTCAAACAAAAACATTATTATTCACAACCTAATGTAAATATTTTAATGTTACAATTGAGTTACAATTCTATTAGCATCAGGTTAAATACAGAATTAATTATTTGACATATCTTCCTCCATAAAATTTTAAAGAGTCAATCGAATCCAATTTGATTCTTTTCAGATTGAGTTCTTTTTCAAATCTATTCATTCAATGAATTGCGGAAAATTACTGACGGATTTTACAACCAACGCATTTTTGTATTTTTTGAAAACAGTACACAAAACACCCAATTCTTTAGAAAAAATATGAAAAAATCAAATAATCAATTTTAAAAGAAATGCCGTTTGATTTTAAAAGATAGAAGTCAAAAAATAGATCAGTGGAATGTTTATAGATGACTCAATCCATCATAAAGCAATTTTAATCCAGTAATAAAAAGAAAGATGTAACAGAGCCTATAAAATAACTTCTCATTAACTTTATGATGTAACTTGATTCCCAGGTAAACTCCAACTGGGGCCAGGGGACTCAAGATCAATGAGGTTAAAAGATTATTGGTATTCAGTTGTCCCAAAAGCGCATAGGGAATTAATTTTACATAGTTTACAATAGTGAAAAACAATACTGTCGTTCCTACATAGAGCGATTTCTCAAGCCTTTGCGGTAGTAAATATATATTTACCGGTGGACCTCCGGCGTGAACACCAAAACTGGTAAATCCTGCAATGGCACCCCAGAAACTCCCACTTAAAAAGTTGGCATCTTTTTTTTGATCCACTGATTTTCCGGTGAAAAAATTAATCACAAAAATAACAGCAATAAGACCAACCATGATTCGGATATGTGCTTCAGAGAGATATTTAAAAAACAGACTTCCAATAAAAATGCCCACCATGGCTGCAGGAAGTAAAATTATCAGATTTTTACGATCCCAAATCCGACGATAATGCCACACTGTAAATAAATCCATCACACAGAGTAAAGGCAACATAATGGCCGCAGCTCTAGGAGGGGCAATCACCAGAGACATTAAAGGAACAGAAAGAACCCCCAAGCCTCCGCCAAAACCGCTTTTGGCAATACCAGCAATCAAAATAGCCAGAGCGGCTAACGGGTAAAATAAAAATTCTTCAATCATCTGCATTAACACCAAAAGTTCTTCGAAAAGATTTTAATTCAATCCTCAAGTCTAACATTACAAAAACGTAGTACGATTCGATTAAATTTTCAATATAAAGAAGAATTCCTACTTTTCCAAAAGGGGAATAATGATATTTTTAATGACCAAAGCCAGATTTTATTAAAGAATGTTGTTATTAAATAGAGAAAAATTTTTGGAGAAATACAGATGGATAGCGAATTTCATTGTCAAAGCATTTTTGATTTTGTTAGCTTGTTTATTAGAAATGTGGTCATTAATCCAGTTAGAGAAGTTTCTGTTAAATACCTATAATACGGATAGTAAAAGTTTTAAAAAATCCTCAAATAAAGAAATCCTAATATTTATTGAAGGCTTCGTTTTATGAAGGCAATTTATTCACCCGGATTTTAACGCTGCTTCCAACGCAGCGCGAGCCAGCAATCGAGTTGAATCTAAAACAGGTAACGGGCAATCATGCGGGTCCACCAACAACGGTATCTCTGTGCAGCCTAAGATTACCGCTTCACACCCCCGATCCTTCAACTTTTGTATTACATTGTTAAAATATAATCGTGATTTTTCGGTAAAAACTCCGTTCACTAACTCTGAGAAAATAATCTGGTTTATCTTCTCTCGATCATCTTCATCAGGTATGGTACAAGTCATACCATATTTCTTCAATCTTTCGTGGTAAACAGGTCCAGTCATTAAATATTTAGTACCGGTAAGACCTAAATGCCGACAACCCTTTCGTTGTGCTTCAAGAGCCACTGCATCCACAATATGAATCCAGGGAATGGGAGAAGCCTGAACAACTTCCTCAAACGCTTGATGAATAGTATTATCCGGGCAAATCACCAATTCCGCACCAGCATCTACCAGCTTTTTTGCCGAAGAAAGCATTAATTTTGCTACTTCGTGCCAATTGTTTTCACAAATATGGACCATGTACTCACCCAACGGATAGGTGTGCATGGTAATCTCGGGATGTATATGTTTTCCCATAAACCGTGGAGCTTCACTGCAAATAGTACGATAACACAAAGCCGCTCCCTCCGCACTGCAAGCTACAATACCAATGTGTTTTGCCATACGGGATCCCCTCAATGATTAAACCTAAGTATTCTGAATACCAAATTTTATACAATAATAATAAAAAATGAAATCAAGAATTCAGATTAGTATCTTTCTTTTCTTGTAAAAACAAATTTTTTAGAGTTTGTAGAAATTCCGGCACATAACGACTTCGCAGACGCTCTCGATATATTATTCCAATGAGGATCAGGACTACCAATGCAATTTGTCCATAAATTGGATCGGCTTTCAACGATATAAAGATGAGACTGACATAAGGGATAGCGTAAAAGGGCCAGGCTAATTGTTGGGAATGGAAAAACCATAAACCAGGAATAAGCAATAAAAGTGTTCCGCCTAACCAAATCGTTAAATAACCGCTTAAAACAAGATATCCAGTAATACCTAAAGATACTATCAAATCTGCTTCTGAGTCATGTGAACCTATCCACGTTTGAGGATGATCAATATCCAAACGTGCCAGAGGTCCGTCTAACATATCAGTCAACCATGCTAATAGCATAAACAAAATCGCTGTTGAAATAAACTCCGCTCCCCATCCAACTCCTAAAACGATAAAAGAAATACCAATAAATACTCGGCTGATAGTTAAAACATCAGCAAGCAATTGAGTGTGCTTTAAAAATAACATGATTTTACCCTTTTTCTATTAAAATATTAATACCTTTAAAAAATATTATCAAATTAAAATTTTACATTAAAAGTAACAGTCAGATAACGCAAAATTTAATTTTTACAAATAAATTATGCACAACGCGTAATAATTTATTTTTTCAAAACAAAGATAAACACAACCTAAAATTTATTTTTAGAGAATTTTAACTAATCCACATTTGCCAGTTCTGCGATGAGCATTGCCAGAGCGGAGTGGTCCAATTCACCATCACCGCGAGCTAAGAGAGCATCCATTAACACGGCTGTTTGTGCCGTTCCAACCAGCGGTACTGAGAGTTCTTTCCCCGTCTGTAGAGCAATATTTAAATCTTTACGATGTAAACGGATTTTGAAACCCGGCTGATAATTTCCCTCAATGATACGCTGACCGTGTATATCAAGAATTCGGCTCTGTGCGAATCCTCCCAATAGCGCGTTTCGAACTTTTACCAGATCCACTCCAGCTTTTTTCGCCAGTGTAAGGGCCTCGGCAACGGCTTGAATAGTCATACCAACAATAATCTGGTTACAGGCTTTTGTCACCTGGCCGGCTCCTGCCTCGCCAATGTGAACGATATTTTGACCCAGAACTTCAAAAATAGGCAAAGCTCGCTTGAAAGCCTCAGCTGATCCACCCACCATAATGGATAACGTGCCCTTTCGCGCGCCTACATCTCCACCAGAAACTGGAGCATCCAGCGCCTCTACCCCTATTTCTTTCATTTTTTGATAGATTTTTTTCGAAGTCGCTGGAGCAATGGTCGACATATCGATAAATAGCATACCGGGACGAACGCCTTCGATCACTCCTTTTGGCCCCAGGACTACTTCTTCCACCTGTGGCGAATCTGGCAGCATGGTAATGACAACATCAGTTTTTGCTGCAACATCTGCCGGTGTGTAAGCTTTTTCCGCACCATGATCAGCTACTTCCATAACAGCGCCACGTCCCACATCCAGAATGACCACCTGGTACCCGGCCTCCAATAAGTTAATCGCCATCGGCCGACCCATAATGCCCAATCCAATAAATCCAATCCTCTCCATAAACTGAATCCTCCTCTAAGTTTTCATGCACACAATATTTAGTTGATTCATGTGATTTCAACTGACATTTTTAAAATGTTAAATTCCGAAACTATGTGCGTGAATATATTTACCAAACTGTTTAAATACTGTATTTTGTAGTGCGAATCGCCGATTCGCGCTATAATTCTGCAAAAAAGTTCATTCTATTTCCGCCAAAATCAGTGAAAACAATTCTAAAACCTCAAAGTGCACTGATCCAATCAGGTAAAATCCCTAATTGAATACCGAACACCCAGTGAATCACCGTGTAACTGAACAGATTGATTAAAAAAACTAAGAAGATATCCAGAATCACACCCTTCTGAATCATTTGAGGAATGGTCAATCTCCCGCTACCATAAACGATAGCATTTGGAGGAGTGGCTACCGGCAGCATGAAAGCACAGCTGGCCGCAATAACGGCAGGCACCACAAAAAGTAAAGGATTCTGACCAATCACCACAGCTACTGAAGCTACCACTGGCAAAAAAGTGGTGGCGGTAGCTGTATTGCTATTTAATTCAGTTAAAAAACTAATCGTGGCAGTGATGATGAAAATAATAAATACCATCGGCCAATGGCTGGTACCGCTTAATCCATTTCCGATCCAGGTGTCTAAATCTGTTTGATGTATGGACGAGGCTAATGTTAATCCTCCTCCGAAAAGAATAAGAACCCCCCATGGCAGTTTTTCGGCTTCTTTCCAATTCAGCAAAAACACTCCACGGGACAAATCCACCGGCAAGACAAAAAGCAACAAAGCGCCAAAAACCGCAATCCCTGTATCAGAGAGTTCAGGAATCATCTTCGATAATAGAGGACGAACTATCCAGAGAAATGCCACCAATACAAAGACAAATGCAACTATTTTTTCTGGTTTGGTAATCGGCTCCAACTTTTTTAATTCCGATTGAATCACTTTTTCGCCACCCGGCAGATTGGACATTTTGAAAAGAAAAGCAATTCTGGTAAGTATGAAGAAACATACTGGCAATCCAATCAGAACAAATGGAACACCTATCAGCATCCACTGGGCAAAACCCACTTCATAACCGTAAGTTTCTTTCATAAATCCAGCCATGAGAGCATTGGGAAGCGTACCAATCAAAGTACCAATTCCACCAATACTACTGGCAAAAGCAATGCCCAGAAGCAGAGCAATGGTAAAATTTTTCCGGTCTCGTGAATCTTCAGAAAAATCGTTAGATTTCTCAACCAGCTCAATCACTGAAAAGCCGATGGGCAGCATCATCAGCGTGGCGGCGGTATTACTGACCCACATACTCAATACTGCTGCAGAAACCATGAAACCCTGGACAATAGACCTTGAATGTGTTCCAATAAGGCGAATAATATTTAAAGCAATTCTTTTATGAACACCCCAATGCTGCATCCCCAGTGCAATGATGAAACCTCCCATGAAGAGATAAATCAAAGGATTGGCATAAGGTGCTGCGACTTCTTTGATAGTACCGACTCCTAAAACCGGAAATAACACCAGCGGCAGAATAGCCGTAACCGGGATGGGAATGGCTTCAGTCATCCAGAGTATTGCCATCATAACAGCGGTTGCAGTAGTGCGCCAGTCGGCAATTGACAATCCTTCAGGAGAAGGCAAAAGCAACATAACCAGAAACACTATTGGCCCAAATATCATTCCCAGCTTCTGACGAAACTTGTAATGATATTCGTTAAATTCACTACGCGTGTTTTTTGATTGGTCTTCCTGATTCATTTTTAAATTATCCATCGGTAATTTGGCCTCCTCTGCAGTAATATCGAATTGGGCCAAACTACTAGTCAAAAATTTCGTAGCAAATTGAAAAAATATAAAGACAATATTT
>CAYLYM010000029.1:0-35405 GCA_964387645.1 uncultured Calditrichaceae bacterium
AGGAAGCCTGGCAAGAGGCTAAGGAGTTGGCCGGCGCTGGTGATATCGATTTCATAACAAGTTTTGCTCAAAAATTAGAGGATAAAGGTGCTGATCTGGCCAGATATTACGGAACTAAGACACGGCGAGATAAGAACGATATTTTAAAGTACTTGCGTAATCAAGCCGATGAAGCAGTAAATCGTTCTTTAGAAATTATTCGGAATCGTGTTGATGAATTTGGTGTAGCTGAACCTACTATTCAGAAACAGGGATCACATCGAATTATCGTAGAGTTAGCTGGAATCACTGATCCAGCTCGTGTTCGGCAGCTATTAGGAAAAACAGCTTTATTAGAATTCCGCTTGTTAAAAGACCAGACAATTGTTCAGAATTTGGCCGAGAAGATCAATAATTATATTAAAGGTCAGATAACGGAAGAGGAAGATACAACTAAAACCAGCCAACCGCAGGATACTTCAGTCGTTCGTGGGGAAGATTTGTTTGGCAAAACCAGCGAAGATACCGGAATTACCGATTCTACTGCAAAAGATTCTGCAACTTTAGCTCGGGAAGCTCTATTTAAAGAGAATATCTTTTTTAGACATCCCAGCGATATGCAAGTTTTGTTGGTTCCAAAAGAAAATGAAGCCAGGTTTAAATATATTTTAGAGGATCCAGAAGTCCAGAAAATCATTCAAACTGAAGCGGGTGATGCGGAATTTTTATGGGGTAAGCTTGATCCTAGTGGAGAATATTATACGGTTTACCTTGTAAATAAGGAACCCGAATTGACGGGAGAAACAATCACAGATGCCTATCCTCAGCCCGGTTCTGGTTACGACCCAAGTTCTTTTGGTAAATTTGAAGTTTCGCTGACTTTTAATGATGAAGGTGCAAGAACTTTTTCACGCGTAACAGGAGCAAATTTAGGTAAGCGGTTGGCAATTGTTTTGGATAGAAAAGTACATTCAGCTCCTGTTATTCAAGCAAAAATACGAGATGGGCGGGCTCGTATAACTGGGTTGGAAACCATGGAAGAAGCTAAAGATCTGGCTGTGGTGTTGAAAGCTGGTGCTTTACCTGCACCTGTTCGATTGTTAGAAGAACGCACAGTTGGTCCTTCTCTTGGAAAGGATTCGGTAACCAAGGGAACTAATTCAGCCATACTTGGTCTTCTTATGGTTGCACTTTTTATGATAGTTTATTATAAATTTTCCGGTTTTGTTGCTGACCTTGCCCTTGTTTTTAATATCATCATCCTCCTAGGTATTATGTCTTATTTTCATGCCACCCTTACATTACCGGGTATTGCTGGTATTATCCTTACTATAGGTATGGCAGTGGATGCCAATGTGCTAATATTCGAAAGAATTCGTGAAGAGTTAGATAAAGGAAAAACAGTTTGGGCTTCTATTGAAACAGGTTATGGACGCGCTTTTGTGACCATTTTGGATGCCAATGTTACAACTTTAATTGCTGGTATTGTTCTTTACAATTTCGGGTCTGGTCCTATTAAAGGGTTTGCGTTAACCTTGATGATTGGAATTGTGGCAAGTATGTTTACAGCCATCTTTGTAACCAGAACGATCTTTGAATTTTTACTAGAGAAAAAAGTTTTGAAAAAAATGAGTATCTGAGGCTTGATTTTCAGCAGATAAAAAGGAGAGAAATTCGAGATGCGGTTTTTTCACAATTCGAACGTAAATTTTATGTCGACCAGAAAGTTTTCATTTCTATTTTCAGGAACCTTGATCCTGGTTTCTATTATTTCACTTATAATTCATGGAGGACCACGCTATAGTGTAGATTTTCGTGGTGGTACTTTTATGGAGATTCGATTTGAAGATAAAACTGATCCATCAAAAATTCTTAATATCGAAATTGGGCGTGTTCGAGATGTCTTTCGTCGATTTGGTCTGGGTGAGGCTGAAATTAAACATTATGGTTCTACACAAGAGATAGCAGCTCGCGCCGATGTAACAGAGAATACTGATGAATTAATGAATGAATTGGTGCAGGCTCTTTCTAAAGAATTTCCAAATTGTAATGTTATTGAGATGCGGAAGGAAACCGTGGGACCGAAAGTGGGTAAGGAATTGGTTGGCGCAGCTATACTGGCTATCTTCTGGGCAATAATATTTATTTTGATATATATTATGTGGCGATTTGAATTCCGCTTTGGTGTTGGTGCTGTCGTTGCCCTGATCCATGATGTGATTATTACGTTAGGTATCTTTTCAATCCTAAATAAGGAAATATCTATTGCTATCGTTGCTGCATTATTGACTATTGTGGGATATTCTCTTAACGATACCATTGTTGTTTATGATCGGATAAGGGAAAATTTAAGAGCTCTAAAGCGCCAGTCATTTGATTATGCCGTTACTATTAACCGTAGTATTAATGAAACATTGAGTCGAACGATCGTTACTTCTGGGACAACACTAATTGTGGTGTTAATACTGTTTTTCTTCGGTGGTGAAGTAATAAAAGATTTTGCTTTTGCTCTTCTATGTGGAATAGTTATAGGAACTTACTCTTCAATTTATGTTGCTTCGCCGGTATTGGTTGAATGGGAAGAACGTAAGAAACGGCGTGGTGGTAGTAAAAGATAATATTGATAATGTTTTTAGAATAAATAGGTTAGTATGATGAATATTTCTGAAGAAATTATTAATGATATCATTGTGTTGCAACTTGATGGGAATTTAATGGGAGGACCGGAAGCAGTTTCAGTAAATGAAACAGTAAATCGTTATTTAGATGAAGGACATTTAAAAGTTGTTATTAATTTAAAAAGTGTGGAAAGAGTTAACAGCAGCGGTTTAGGGATTCTAATAAAGGCATTAACCAATTTTAAGTCTAATGGTGGTGAGTTAAAATTAGCTAATGTAAATTCCAATGTAATGAAACTACTAAAAATTACCAAACTTAACAATATTTTTGAAACCTACGATTCAATTAATTCTGCGGTTAATAGTTTTTGAAGTAAAATGTAGAAAGTTTGAAGGAAAATAATGACTCCGGTAAACCCACCGGAGTTTTTTATTGAGGAGGATTCATTATGTCTGTAACTGTGGTTGTTGGTGCCCAGTGGGGGGATGAAGGAAAGGGGAAAATCGTTGATATTTTAAGCGCCGAAGCCGATGTTGTGGCTCGTTACCAGGGCGGAGCGAATGCAGGCCATACCATAAATCTTAAGGGGGAAGAATATATTTTACATCTTATTCCCAGTGGAATTTTACATCCAGAGACAATATGTGTTATTGGAAATGGTGTGGTTGTGGAACCCGCCGCTTTAATTAAAGAATTGAATTTCTTGAAAGCCAAAGAGATTGAAGTAGACAATCGGCTTTTTATTAGCGACAGAGCCCACATCATATTTCCCTACCATAAATTGTTAGATCAGCTAAGTGAGAACAAAACTGGAAAAGATCGTATAGGAACGACAGGAAGAGGAATTGGCCCGGCTTATGCAGATAAATTCAATCGGCGCGGAATTCGTATGGTAGATATGTTAGATGAGAGCTATTTCAAACAAAAAACGAAATCTTGTCTGGAAGAAGCGAATGAGTTTATTCAAAAAAATTATGGTCAACCACCACTTGACGAGAAACAGATTCTTATTGATTTATTAAAAGCTCGCGAAATTATAGTGCCCTTCATTCAAGATACTTCTATCATTCTCAACCAGGCCATTCAGGACGGGAAAAAGATTTTGATGGAAGGTGCCCAGGGTACATTACTGGATATTGATCATGGTACTTATCCCTATGTTACTTCATCCAATCCGGTGAGTGGAGGTGCATGCACAGGTACGGGTGTTGGTCCTACCCAAATTGATGAAGTTGTGGGTGTTTTAAAAGCCTATACAACTCGGGTTGGCGAAGGTCCTTTCCCAACTGAATTGGTTGGAGAAGATGGCACTCGTTTTCGAGAGTTGGGAAGAGAATATGGTGCCACGACCGGGAGACCCAGGAGATGCGGCTGGTTCGATTTGGTGATTGCCCGTTATGCTGTGCGGGTCAACGGATTAACTTCCTTGGCTATAACCAAATTAGATATTCTGGACACATTACCAGAAATAAAAGTCTGTACTGGCTATCGATATAAAAATACTATCCTAAAAGATTTTCCTGCCGACTTAAGGATACTGGAGGTTTGTAAGCCGATTTATGAGACATTCCCAGGTTGGCAGACCAACACATGTGACATTCAGCGATACGAAGATTTACCAACAAATGCCCGAAAATATATTGAGTATATTGAAAAGCAGGCAGAAGTACCTGTTAAAATCATTTCAGTTGGAGCCATGCGAAGCTCCACCATATTTCGATAAAATTTTTATTTAATAATAAACTGATAGTCTTAATAATCTAAAAATTTTTAGATATTTAAGTTAAATATTAAAACGCTAATTGAACCAATAGATCAGGAAAGGAATCTGTTTGGAGGTAGTTAGATATAATTCTTTTGAAAAATTTTTTTTATGTAGCATTAACATAAATTTGCCCTCCTGTATAATATCGATTAAAGTTCTCCTAAATAGAATAACTAAATTATTAAATGATCCCAAAGTTAATTTTTTAAATATTTCTTCCACGAATTACCATCAAAGTGAGGAGCTTAGAAAATTTTTTCTTTATCATAATAAGCAGGACA
Source organism: uncultured Calditrichaceae bacterium (assembly GCA_964387645.1). Classification (GTDB taxonomy): domain Bacteria; phylum Calditrichota; class Calditrichia; order RBG-13-44-9; family RBG-13-44-9; genus CAYLYM01. The sequence goes on from CAYLYM010000029.1 coordinate 4,645, forward strand.
GGAAGATATGGTAGAAAAAGTGAAATCCGAAAACAATGAATTAAAAAGTTTTAAACACGTCTTAAAAGATGCTTTTAAAGAGTTGAATGAAACCTTTATTGCGTTTGTTAAAGCTCCGCGGGCTTTGTGGGGAATCAATGTCCCTTACATTTTAGAAGGATTGGTTTATTTTGGAATACTTACCATTTTAGGCAAATATTGTTCGGAGAATGTTGGGCTCAATGATGTATATGCTGGATGGATCTATGGGGGTGTTACTGGCGGAATTACTTTTGCCATGCTTATTTTAGGAGGTGTGGTTGACAGAATTGGTGTAAGAACCTCTTTGGCGCTGGCATTAGGGACTATGACGGTTGGAAGGTTGTTAATTTCTCTCTCTGGAACACTACCTCTGGGAAGTGGATTGGGATCACCCATGTTCTTTTTAATGATTAGCGGTCTACTACTGATGGTAGCGGCATATGGACTTTATCAGCCTGCAGCTTATGCTGGAGTGAAGAGATATACCAACCCTCAGACAGCCGCAATGGGGTACGCTGTCATCTATGCTTTGATGAATCTGGGCGCTTTTATTTTCGGACCCATTTCCTCATTCACTCGTCGTCATTTTGAGAATACTTTTCCACCCAATGGCCTGGCAGCCGTATTCTGGGTTTTGACTGCCATTACTTTCCTGGCAACAGTGTTAACACTAATTATCATCACCAAAAAGGTCGACCGCCGGTCAGTAGAACGAATAAAACGTGAAACTCAAGAGATGCAGGCGAAGAAAGATAAAAGTATTGAGAATAAAGAAAATACTTTTAAGGACTCAAAAATTGATATAAAGAAAATTAACAATACACCATTTTTAATTTTGACATTAATTGCCCTGATGGCCTTAATCTTCTTTATCGCATCGGTTCTTCATAAAATTCAATTATCTATTTATACCACCAGTGCCGTTTTTCTGGTAACTTTAATTGCGGCAGGTTGGGAATACCTTCGACGGCGCCCGGACCATCCTTTCCGTGATATTAGATTTGTCTTTTTTATTTTTATTTTGATCCCTGTTCAAACCTTGTTTGCACATAATTGGTTAACAATTCCATATTATCTTGATCGAGCTTTTCGGGGTACTTGGGTAAGTCAGAATTTTGAAATTCTCTCTAATCTAAATCCCATCATCATTTTTTTTATTACTCCGGTTATTGCCGGACTAACTGCACGCGCTAATGTTTACAAGATGATGATCATTGGCACTTTTGTAATGGCAGCGCCGACTTTTCTTCTGGCTGCTGGTCCTTATGCCATACCTTTTGTGCTTTATATTATTATTATGTCTATTGGCGAGGCTATTTGGCAACCCAGATTTTTGCAGTGGATTGCCGAAATTGCGCCCAAGGGTAAAACGGGTGCCTATATGGGAATTGGACAGTTCCCCTGGTTTTTAACTAAACTGATCACTGCATCATATTCAGGATATTTTATTGCTCATTATGTGCCAAAACCTGAATCTGGATTACCCATGAGGACGGGTAAGATGTGGTTGATTTATGCGCTTATAGCAATGGTTTCTCCTGTAACTTTGTGGTTTGCCAGAAAATGGATGATGTCGGGAATGAAGAAAAACAATTGAACCAGAATGCCTCTCCTGTGTGATCTTGATTTAACAAATGTGAAATAAAACGGGAAAATGAGTAACTATTTTTAATTCGAAGACCTCACTATATGTTCGTAATGCTTCATTAAAATGGAAAAGTTTTGTCTATTTTCTAATAGATTCTTTTTATGAAATCAATTTGTGGATTTATCCCCTTAAAGGTTTTTTACGATATTTGATTTAAATTTTCCATGATTTTTAAGTCGATTATTCGAAGAAACTATAAGAGAATCCTACCCCCAGAATTTCTTTTATTTGTATTTTTTCGGTAATATCTGGTTCGTAGTAAATAAATAGTCTAATATTGGCGCTGAAGAATTTATTAAATTTCAAGCTCAAATGACTTTCCCAGGTCATTTGGATTACCTGAAATCTTTCGAAAGCCGAAAACAACCGTAAATCGGATTTTAAATGGGTCTTTGGTAAAATTTCTCGATTAAAATTGGCCACAACCTCCATACCAGCTTCAATGGAGTACCATTTTCCCCCACTATACTCTTTAAATTTCCTTGTTAAAATTTCTTTTGCCGCAAATCCTAAACGCACATTCATTCCTGGGAAAGGTTGCAGACGAGATCCTATACTTTGAAGTAGATGTGCAGGATCCCAGAAACCAGATATCTGAGTTTTGATTTCCTGATTGTTGGAGCTATCGAAATTGTATTTATAACCAGGAGCAAATTGGGTTTGTAAAAAGAAAGAGACAAAGGGTGATAAGTATTTTTTTATTTGTTTGCTACATAAACTTTCAAACTCAAGTCGGTCTTCGGTTTTTCGAAATTCCTGTGAGCCTACACGTGTTTGACCAAAAGCAGTTTTCAGGCCAGTTATCCATTCAAAAGTGTGTTTTTTATATAATAGGCTGCCATCATTATTCAAAGTCCAGGCTAAAGAATTTTCACCGCCACGTTGCCAGTTATTGTAGCTGCTTTGTGTTAATAATATCCCCGTGGAAAATTGTGGATTGAAACCGTCTTTTATCTGTTTTGGTTTTTTTAATTTTTTACTTCTTTTTTCAATTTCTTTAAAAATATCCTGAGTGTTTTGTTGAGCGAATATCACTGCTATAAAAATAGTCTGAATAATAAAAAAGGCAAATAATCGAATTTTCAGCATTTCTCACTCCCTTAAGTATTGCGTAAAGTTTATCAATCTAATAAAACATTTAAGTTTTTTATGTTCAGTAAAATCTCTGCTAAAATCATTAAAATAATATAGCAATTACTATCGCTAAACTAAACATTTCTTTCCAGATTAAGTGATCTGCCAAAGTTGAAAGATGGATCATCCCAATACTATTTAAAAAGAAAATTATTTTTCTATGAAAACTTTTTAAACTTTCAGAATAAAAAAGAAAAATTTGAAAAATTATAGAATGACGAATAAATATTTATGACCACAAAATTATTTTAAGAAAAATATTATTTGTGCCTTTATGTCTTTGTGGTTTATTTAAAAGTCTTCAAAAAAAGAATGCAAAGTAGTTGGGGACACCTAAAAAATAATCAAAAAAAGAAAAATCATAACCTAACTTTACTAAGAAAATTGGTGTTAAACAAAAAGTATCTTTTTTATTGCAAAATAAAAGAAAGTATGAGAATGGCCTCGCACAAATTAAATTTAATAAAGATGTTTTGTGATTGTTTTATAGAATTAATAGCATTTTTACGATTTTTAAATGAATATAAAAAACAAGTTGATTGATATCCGAACAGCGTTTTTGAATGATTAGGAGATTATTATCCAGAAAATTAAATTTCTTTCATTTTATTCTTTGAAAACTTTGATTTAACAATAAAATGGGAATAGAGTTAAATTTTTACTTGCTTTTCATCATTTTCCCACTTATTTAAATAGATGGTTAATACTTTTTCAAAATCCGCTTAAGCGGGTTCTAAATGATCGTGTAGACTTCGAATTCTTTTAATAACGGAATGAAGCGGTTAATATGAGTAAATTTTCCAAAGATTTCACTTTTTGAAAATAATTTATCAATACACATTTAGAGAATTAATCAAGTAATAAGAATTTTTATTCAAAAAATCTTTAAATATTTAAATAGGTTGATAGAATGAATTGAGGATTGTCTGAAATTATAAAGTTTTAATAAAAAAGGAAAATTATTTCCTTTTTTATTGGAAAATATTTTCCTTCACAGCTACAATATTTTTTTGTTTAAAATTTTAATCTATTGTAATATAAAAAATTAGGTAATTATACTTAATATTCTGGTATAAATATTGCCTAATTATTTCATGGTTTTAAAGAGGAGGCAGAATTCTTCAATTTTTATAAGACTCTGCGAATGTTCTCTCTTCGTTTTACTCTTTAAAAAATATTATTGAAATTATATAATCAAGATATAGAATAGTGCTTTAAAAATAAGAAGGGCTTTCAAGTCTTTATTTTTAAGTTATACTTTTAAGTTATTTGTGTATGGTTAATTATTAATAATTTTTGCCATTTTTTACTTTTTTGTTATCTGTCAGAAATGTAATTGTTGTAATTGAGTTTGTCTCTTTTCTCAAGCTTAAATAAGTTTTTAGGTCTCAGGCGGGATATTAAAAATTTTCAAAATTGAGTGCTTAAAATGTAATAAATTTGATTTTTAAATAATTCCTTTTAAAGAAAAAAGAATATTTAATTATTGTAAGATGTATTACTGCATTAAATTCTACAAAACTTTTCGCAAAATTCTTTCTACCAACAAGAATAAATTCACAAATATTATTCGATTAATTTCAAGTAATGTTAATTAAATAATTTAGTTATTGATTTAAAATAAAATAATTAAGGAGGTGATATTAAGAAAATAAAATTGTAGAGGATCATTAAGAAGAATTAAGCAGACAAAGAAAGGAGGTGAGAATTTGGGCAATATGGGCTATTATTAAATAATTAAAAACTTTCTTAGAAGAGTAGCTTTTATTTTAAGAAATTATAGGAGAAGAGAAGATGCAAAAGAGAAAGTTTAATTTATTCAATATCTTTCTTGTATCATCACTTATTATCATGTTTCTTTCCAGTATATTATTTGCCGGTACAACGGGTAAAATTTCAGGTATTGTTCGTGATGCAGAGACAAATGAACCATTGCCTGGAGTGAATGTGGTTATTGTTGGAACGATTATGGGAGGAGCAACAGATGAAGACGGACATTACTTTATTATTAATGTTCCTCCTGGCACTTATACTTTAGAAGCTTCTATGATTGGCTATGAAACAGTTCGCCAGACAGAAGTAAGAGTGGTAACCGACCATACGACGCCAGTTAATTTTCAGCTTCGGCCCACTGTTTTAACAGGACAGGAAGTTACAGTGGTTGCTGAACGGGAAGTAATTCAAATGGATATGTCTGCCAGCCAGATTTCTTCAGATGTTGAAGAAATTGAAAATGTTCCTTTAGTTCGTGATATTCGAGAATTTATCAATCTTCAGGCTGGTGTAGAAAATGATTTTATTCGAGGTGGAGGATTAGATCAAACTCAATTCATGGTAGATGGATTAACAGTAGTAGATAATCGGGCTAATCAGCCAGTACAAATGGTTAATTTAAGTGCTATTAAGGAAATTAGTATAATTAAGGGTGGATTTAACGCAGAGTATGGTAATCTTCGTTCAGGATTAATTAATGTGGTTACAAAAGAACCTTCGGGAAAATATATTGGTTCATTAGATTTTCGGGTAATGAAACCTACGCGTAAGCATGGAGGTTATTCTATTTTTGACTGGAGAAACTATTGGCTACGTCCTTATTTAGACCCTGCTGTATGTTGGACTGGAACAAACAATGGGAATTGGGATGAATACACTCAACAACAGTATAAATTTTTTGAGGGGTGGAATAATGTAGCTGAAAAGCACCCTTTAAACAATGATGACGATCCTACCAATGATGTAACCCCACAAGATTTACAAAATGTATTCAAATATTTACATAGAGTTCCTGGAATAAATCATCCTAAAGGTGACGGGGAATATGGAAATAAACCGGACTGGAAAATCGATGCAAGTTTTGGTGGTCCAGTTCCTGTGATTGGAAAATATCTTGGTAACTTAAATTTCTTTGCCTCTTATGCTGATAATTGGGAGCAATGGGCATTGCCTACCAGTACAGACTGGTTTCGTGAATACAACGGTATGATAAAATTTATTTCAAAGATTTCGCCTCAAATGAAATTGGTTGTAGATGGTTTGTATGGAGAGACACATACTGTGGCGAAAAGGCTTAATGGAGATCCTCCAGGGTATTTAAAAGACAGTCGAGATATTCTGTGGAGCACAGCAGATCGCCAGATTAAAGGTGCAGCAATGTATTATCCGGGAACATTGAATCCTTATAAAATTTACCGAAATGTTTTTGGTCTGGCGTTTGACCATGTTCTTAGTCCTTCGACATTTTATCAAGTTCGAGCATCTTATTTAAGAGTTAGAAATCATTCCGGAAACGTATTGCCAGAAAGGGATCCTACTATTCTAAGATGTTATGGAGGTATTTGTTTAGATGAGGCCCCTTATGGAGTAAAAACCAGTGGTGGACCATTGTTAATGACCGACGGAATGTATTATGGTGCTCATTCAGCGGGTGCACGTGATTTTTCAAAATCTCATGCCTGGAATTTAAAATTTGATTTGACAAGCCAGATCAACCGTTATCATCAGATTAAAACCGGATTTTTATTAAATTATGACGACATTTATACATATGTTGAAAAAAATAGGTGGGAATCGGTCTGGGAAAACTGGTACCGTGAATGGCATCATTTTCCATGGCGAGTGGGTGCTTATGTTCAGGATAAAATTGAGTTTGAGGGCTTGATTGCGAACGTGGGTCTCAGATTAGATTATAACGATCCTAATTGTACCTGGTTTGATATGAGTGAACCTTATGTTAAATGGTATAAAGCAAAATACAAGAATCAATTACTTGAAAAGGCACCTAAGAAAGAAACAAAAGGAAAGCTTAAAATTAGCCCCAGAATAGGAATTTCTCATCCAATTACGGAAAAATCTAAATTGTACTTTAATTATGGCCATTTCTATTCCATGCCCTCATCGGCCAGTATGTATGAAATTCGCTGGGGAAAAGCAAGTCGGAGTATAGAAAGAATTGGAAATCCTGAATTGGAGATTCCGAAAACTGTAGCATACGAACTTGGTTGGGAATACGATTTTAACAACATGTACCTATTTCACATTTCTGGCTATTATAAGGATGTAACCGATGAACCTCGCGATACTCGTTATGTCAGTTTTGATCGTCAAATTGATTACCGTACTTATGAAGCCAGGGCTTATAAAGATATACGAGGCTTTGAGATTCGCATTGATAAACGTTTTGGTCGATGGATTACTGGATGGTTGAATTACAATTACATAGTAACTACCACAGGGTACGTTGGACGCCGAGAATATTATGAAGATCCCAGAGAACAAAGAATTTATGGTCTGGAAAATCCCTATCTAGAAATTCCTGAGCCCCGTCCCTACGCCAGGGCTTGTGTAATGTTGACCACTCCAAGGGATTTTGGTCCTAAATTTGGAAAAATGACACCTTTTGCCAATCTCCGATTTAATGTTCTGCTTCACTACAAATCTGGCAGATATGAAACCTGGGATCCTCTTGAAACTAAAGAGCTAAAGAATAATCTTCACTGGAAGTCTACATACAATTTTGATATGAGAATAAGCAAATATTTCCAACTTCACGGTGCTAATTTTGAATTGTTTATGGATGTAAACAATTTATTCAATTCCTATGTATTTAGTAATCGCGCCTTTTCTAGTGATGATGATAAAAGAAGGTATTTAGAATCGCTTCATTTGCCAATGTATAATGATCCAAAATATCAAGAAGAAGGATATGTAGGTGGTAATGATAAGCCAGGTGACTTGCGGAGCGATGATAAACCATATATCAACGACCCAGATCTGGGATATTTAATGAATCTTAATCCCCGAATGATTTGGTTTGGTCTCAGGTTGGATTTTTAAAATTTTTTAACTTGAAGTAAAGAAATTCCCTTGGTTAATCTGAATAATAATGAAATAGTAATACTAAGAAAGGGAAAGAAAAATGAAAAATAAGATTTTAATTATTAGTATCTTTATCATATTCGCTTGTTTGCTAATATTTTCTTCCGCACAGGCTGATATTTATCGTTGGATAAGACAGGGAAATCTCTGGGTTAGAGCATTTGATAGTGGTCATCAGAGTGAAACAGCTGGTTGTAATATGGCAACTTACTACGTTGGTGATAAAAATGCTCCAGGGCATTCTTACCAAAATTTTCTTAGATGTGCCGGTTTGCGATTTGGTTGTGCAAATTGGCCAAATCCCGAGACGGGTGAGATTATGCCAGTTAAATTGGCAGGAGCGCCTTATGGAACATCGGATGAAACAGCCAATACTTTTGCTGTACCGGATGCGGAAGGATTTACTTTGCGTCGATATTTTAGAAATCCGCCTCCTGTTGTTATGCTGGGTAATGACGTGTTAAGCGAACCTTTTCCTATTGAGGAAGGAGCTGATGTTGTGGATCCCTCAAAAGTTCCTGGGACTGCTGATGTGGTAGTTGTTTCTAAAGTTCGGAATTGGATGGGACTTGAATTAGATTACAAAGTAATGGCCTGGAGTCAGAAGAATCATGATGATTATGTAATATGGGATATCACAATTACAAATACAGGAAATATTGATCCGGATGATGAGATTGAAAATGAAGGAGTTGATATCGATAGTCTTTTCATTATGAGGCAATATGAAATTTTTCCAAACGAAAGTGAAAAAGAGTGGAATAGTTGGTATGGTTGTTGTCCTGGTGACTCATTAAGAATTACTTATAGTTATCCATATCGAAGAAAAGGTACAGATTATGATGATTTTGGTTATGTTCAAAGTAGTACTGGTTGGATAAGAGGTCCTGTATGGGGTGGAGAGGCTATATTATATGTTCAAAAATCCTGGGACGACCCGAGCGATGATCCTGCACAACCACAAATGCATGCAGTAGCAGGACCAGATGATTTACCATTCAAACATGAATCTGGGACAAAAGGACCAACTGACTGGAAATTAGTTTATGATGTAATGAATTTAGGTTACTCCCCTGTTCGTCCAACACCATATATGGAGGGTACTTATCCCGGCACACATCATGATGTCCCTCCTGATATGCGACCTGTAAAATATTTAGATGATTTCGAATGGTGGTTTTGGCATGCAGTAACAATGTGTTCAATGGGGCCATTTGATTTACCTTATGGAAAATCTCTTCGAATTGTCTATGCTCTAGCTGGAGGTTCAATAACTACTGAACAAGCATGGGAAATTGGTAAAGCATGGAAAGAAGGCAATTGTGTGTGGCCCGAGGATCAAACTGAACCAATAGATGATTTAGCTGAATATTATCCAGCATTTGGTCGTTATCCTGATTTAGCACCTACTTATAACGATCAGGCTAAAGATAGATGGATCTGTACAGGGCGGGATTCTTTATTTAAAAATGCCATGGCTGCTCAATGGGCATTTAAAAATGACTATAATGTCCCTGTTCCTCCTCCTGCCCCTTCAGTAAAAGTTACACCCAAACCCGACCGAATAACCATCGAGTGGTGGTATGAACCAGGAACGGAAATTCCTTCAGATTTAGCCGGATTTAGAGTTTACCGGGCAATTGGAAATTCTGATTACTGGCAAACAGCTAGTGGAGTAGTTACCGGAAAATTTGAAAAGATTGCTGAAGTCGATAAAAATACTTTTTCTTTTGATGATGAAACTGCAGAACGAGGTCAGGCTTATTTTTACTATGTTACAGCTTTTGATGATGGTACACAAAATGGTCCGGATTTTGATGGTAAAATTCGTAGCCTCGAAAGTGGACATTATCTTAATAGAACCACGCAAGGGGCACATTTAACCCGTGCTCCAGGAAAATCCCTTTCGGAGATAAGAGTGGTACCGAATCCTTTTAACATCCGAGCCGCCGAAAGGGGATTGCAGTGGAAGGGTGAGAATGACAAAATCATGTTTATGAATTTACCACCAGTATGCACGATAAAAATTTATTCCGAGAGTGGTGATTTGATCAAAACATTGCATCATACTGATGGTTCCGGTGACGAACCCTGGGGTGTTTTAAGTGAGGAATGGTCGACTACTGAGACAGGTCAGATTATTGTGAGTGGAATTTATATTGCCCATATTGAGACGCCTGATGGTCAGAGTACCAATTTGAAATTTGTGGTGGTAAGGTAATCAAATCAGACTTGTCTCGAGCCAATAATTATACTTGGTTAAATGGAGGAATAGTGAGATGAAAAAATTATCATTTATTATATTGATTTTTATCTTATGTCTGGTATTTACTGTACCCGGGCATGCAACCATAAAAAAGTTAGCGCAAACCGGTTTGCAATTTTTAAAGGTTGATGTTGGTACTCGTGCAGCGGCCATGGGCGGAGCTTATGCTATGATTGGCGAAGATGCGGCGGCTATGTTTTACAATCCCGCCGGTATTGCACGATTGAAAAATAATTATGAGTTTTTTATTACTCGGACGCAATGGATTGCAGATATTAATTACAATGCCGGTGCTTTTGCCGCTAATCTGGGAAAATGGGGAAGTGTTGGACTGACTTTTATTATTGCCGATTATGGCGAAATCCTGGGAACCAGAGTAGCCCCAACCGAAAAAGGATACGAAGATATCGGTACCGTTGATGTGGGTGCTTTTTCTATCGGTATTTCTTATGCCCGAAGCCTTACAGAAAAATTTTCGGTGGGTGGTCAGGTGAAATTAGCAGCGCAAAATCTTGGTGAAAGTGAACTTGGTGAAAATGAAATTGTAGAGAATAAAGTCTCGGGTCTGGCGTTTGATTTCGGAACAATGTTTTATCCTGGATTTAAGAGCTTCAGATTTGGAATGTTTATTCGAAATTATTCTCCACAATTTAAATATGAAAAGGAAGCCTTCCAGTTACCACTTACTTTTGTTATCGGTGCGGCCATGGATTTGTTAGATTTCATGGGTGAACATGAAACTTCTTCGCTCTTGCTTGGCGTTGATGCACTTCATCCACGTGATTATACAGAACGTATTCATATCGGTGCTGAATATAACTTCCAGGAGATGATTTCGTTAAGGGTTGGTTATAAATATAATTATGATGAAGAAGGACTTACCGCCGGAGTAGGATTCCAAAAAAAGTTAAGCTCCTTTGGTGTGAAGGTTGGTTATTCTTATTCCGAATTTGGTGTTTTTGATGGTGTCAGTCGTTTTGAAGTTGGATTTACTTTTTAAGTAATAATAATTATTTGTAAAATTTACAAGATGGGGATCAATTCTTGCATTTCTTGGAGTTGATCCCTATCTTTTTGATCGAAAGATAAAAATATTAAGAAAACAACTGTATAAAAAATTTACTGAGGTGGTTTCAGATCTTACTTTAATTTTTTAATGATGGTTATAAATCATTCTTACTTAAAATAAATATAAAAGGAGAGTCAGAGAAAAGTGAAGATTACATTGATTTTAGTTTTAAGTATTGTATTTGGATTATTTTCTTCTCTCTTTTCAGAAGTTAAAAGAGGTGGAGACATTTTAATTCAAGTGGACGTTTGTCGTTTTAAAGCCAAAGAAGGGTGGACTTTCTTAGAAACTTATCTTGCATTTCCTAGAAATCAGTTAAGCCATGAACAAGTAGGAGATAACTATGAAGCTAATTTCGAGATTCGGATAAATATAGTCAGCAATGATTCGCTGGTAACATCTCGGGCATGGCAGTTGGTTGATCGAGTTACATCATTAGAAGATATTAAGTCTGGTCAGCAGATTTTTGATTTATATTCTGTTTTTATACGCGAAGGGCATTATACTCTTAAAGCTCTTGTGCGGGATCAAAAGGGGGGTAAATCCGGTTGGTATGAACAAGATTTCGATGTAATTCAATTTCCCGAAAACCATTTAGCCATCAGCGATATTCAATTCGGCTACAATATTACCCCAGATCAGAATAAAGGAAAATTTATTAAAAACGGCTATCGAATTTTACCTAATCCTTCAAGGGTATTTGGAAAAAGAACTCCATTGCTTTACTACTACAGCGAGATCTACAATCTTTCTCCACTTGGGCCGGGAATAGATTCTACTTATTTGGTTAAAACGATTTTTAAAAACGCCAGGGGTGAGGTTGTTAAGGAATTACCAGCTAAGAAAAGAATTCGAGGGGGCTCTTCTCTGGTGGAAATCGGTCAGCTATATGTTGGCAGTTTAACGCCAGGTATTTATCAGTTGGAGATCCAGGTTATTGACAATGCTAAAGCGGATACAGCCATCCAGCGAAAGAATTTCTTGTTATATGGGGAACAAAAGTTAGCTACTAAGTCGAAAGAAAGAAAAGATGAAAAAAGGCTTTCAGAATTTTCCGGTATGAGTGAAAAGGAATTAGATGAACTTTTTAATCAGATGCGTTACATTACTACGAGTGCTGAGAATAAAATATATAAAAAATTAAAATTGGATGGCAAGCGTCAGTTTATGTCTGATTTTTGGAAGAAGCGAGATCCGGATAAATCGACAGAGGTTAATGAATTTATGCTCGAATATTTCCAGCGGGTGGCAGTAGCTAATGCCCGTTTTTCAATTGGAAATAAACAGGGTTGGAAAACAGACCAGGGACGTGTTTATTTATTATACGGTGAACCGGACGAAATTGACCGTTATCCCAGTAGCCTGGGCGAAAGACCCTACGAGATATGGTATTATAATAAAATTGAGGGTGGAATCGAGTTTGTTTTTGTTGATCTAACTGGTTTTGGAGAAATGCAATTGGTCCATTCTACCTCGCGAAATGAAATTCAAGATTATGATTGGCGGGCGCGCTGGTTAGTAAAATGAATGAAATTTGTAAACAAAATTTTGATCACCTTGCTACTCCATAGCAGGCAATGGCCTTTAAATGAGCAATAATGACCAATTAAACTTTAATTGTAGTAGAATAAGAATTATAGAACTTAAAATTAGATTAAGAGAAATCAAAACATTTCTGTAAAGACTGTTAAGAAAAGGTTAATAAAAAAACTAATAAAGTAAGAAATTATTGGAAAATATTTTTTCTTAAGCATTGTGCATAATTTATTTGTAAAAGTAACCTAACCTTTTGTAGTTATTGGAATTGTCATTTCGAATCCCGATTTTTTGGGGCGATAGATCTTTTAGAAGATTGCCTGTCTGACACAGGGAAATTATGAAGCTAATACTCGTGGCATAGGCCATCCTCCATTGTAGTTCCATGAACCTGATGGAAAAATAAACGTTTTTTTATGCAAACTTATATTTTAATTATGCATAAAGAGTTTCATTATTTAAGCTAGATATTTTTTTTAATTACTTAGTTTTTTCAAATATAAAAAGTACCCACACTATTCTATTTTCCTTTCCACTCTTGATTTTTTATCTTGTCACCTGAAAAAATAAAGTTAGCCAGATTATATGGTTTGGAGAAAAAGTTAGTTTTTAATAAATTTTGAGGTAATATTAGAAAAATAAAGAAAAATAAATTATTGGGAACGATTTTTAACTTATATCGATAAAGATATTGCTAAAGATATTTGAAATGGGGATATAAAATATAAAGCATGAAGAAGAATACCTGGGTTTTTTATTTTTTTATTATTTTATTCACTGCACTCTTGTCAGCTAATCTGATATGGAGATTCACGCCTATTAAGGCCGAAGTATTTACTGCTATTCGGGAGAAGCTAAAACTTACAATAGAAGAATCAATTGTATTGAAAGATTTCTCTCTTGGTTTCGGTTATATTGCCTTTAACGATGTAAATTTGGGCAACCCAGATCAACGATATCAACTACATGTAGATAAGATTGAAATAGGATATAGCATTCATAAATTAATTTTAAATAAGATGAATCCTTTAAAAGTAATCGAAACAATTACTCTTAAGAATCCCCATCTTCAATTATGGATTGAAAGATCTGATAGTACTAATGGAGATACTCAGAGTAGTTGGGACATCTCAAATGCTTTGGCAAAACTCCGAAGCTTGACAGAAGTAGATAGAATACATATAAAGAACGGTGACATACAGTGGATTAAGAATTCTGGTGTTCTTAAAACTTTGATATCCGGCTTGAATGGTTTTCTTTATATAAATTCAAGTGAAAAAGCAGAAGTAAATGTTACTGGCCGATTATTTGGATCGTCATCAGATGATTTCTATCTTCGCGGTAATATTTTTTTTAATAAGCAGACTCTTGATGTATTAGCCGAAATTAAACATAATCAATTAGAAGATGGCATTCCTTTTTTGGATAGTCGAAGTTTTTCTGTAAAAACTGCCCTTCTTGATGGAACACTAAAGATTCACTTTCCTTCATTCAATATAAAGGAAATAGATGTTCAGGGACAGATTGCAGTTAAGAATATGACTGCCCAACTTTTTGGACAAAGAATTCGTACAGAAGATTTTGTGATTACTTTTTCTGGCCAAAAAATGCTGCTTTCGAAATTAGAAGGGCAGATTGAGGATGGTAAATTTGTTCTTACCGGAAACCTTGGTGAAATTTTTAATCCAGGCATTTATTTCGAAGTTGATTTTTCCAGGTATTCTGCCAAACACATTGCCATTTCAGTTCCTATTTTAAAACTATTAAATCGTGGAAAAATTCAAGGTAAGTTAAATCTCAATGGTCCTGCCTCGCATCTTAAAGTTACCGGAAGAATTTTTTCACCATATTTGCAATATGCAATTGTGCCTTTTTACAATGCCAGTCTTGATTTTGTATTTGAAGATGGATTTTGGCGATTCAACAATATTTTTTGTCATGCTGTGGGTATGGATCATAAAGGAACCGGATCCATTGATTTTAATCGGATGACTGTAATGCTGAATGTGTTGAGTTATATGAACTTGCCTGATCAATTTTTTCAGATTGTTGATAAGTTGAATGGGAAACGAATGGAATATAGAACTTCCATGACCGGGGACTTTAATACCCTAACTTTTCAGGGACTTATCCACGCTTTTTTCTATGGTCAGCAAGACACATTACTCACAGCTGACGCCAATTATATGTTAACCGATGACCATATAAAAATTGTTAGTTTAAAATCTAATCCACCGGATTTAAATATTTATGCAGAAATTTCTAATCTGTGGGATGATCCGAATTTTGATATAGTTGAAATGAAAAATCTCCCATTCGATACGTTAAGTTCGAGTGGAGTTATTAAATGGTTGTCCAGAAATTTTCAAACCGATTTTTACTGTTCTGGACCTGTGAATTTTCCAAGTGTAAAGGTTAATTTACTTAACCGTGTTACTTTAGAGCCCTTTTTTACTTTTACAGGTACTACAGCCAACCTGATACAACCACAGTTGAAATTTAATGGACGGTTTTCTATACAAACTTCTCCCCATTCTATAAATGGTTTCTTTAAACTTTCAACTATAGATAGTAGAGCTAAATTTGAATTAGACATTCCCAATATAGCCAATGGGAATTTATTTATTGGTTATGGAGAAAATGATACCTTTAGTGGAGCTTTAAAATTTCGAAATGTTAAAGTTTCCAATTTTGTTGGTAAAGTAAAAGTTTTGGCTAATGCTATTTCGGAAGGGGAGTTGAATGGTGAAGTGATTTTTACTGGCTCAACAAATGATCCTCAAATACTTTTCGATATTACTGGAAACAATTTTATCATTAATCAAAATGGTTATTATACAACTCATTTCAAAGGTCATTTTCGTAGGGAGGATTTTTCTTTTGAAGAAGCCTGGATTAACTACAATAATAAGCCTATTTTAGAGGCTGAATTTGCTTTAAACCCCGAGACGGACGAGTTAGAAGCCCATTTTCGTGGAAATCAGATTGAAAGTAATTTCCTGGTTGCGACGCTATTTAACGATCCGGAATTGATCCGGGGAAAACTGAAATATGAAGTGACAATACAGGGAGATCTTAACCGACCACACATTTCGGGCCTATTGCAAATGCAAGATGGAGTCATGGAAGACCGGGCATTTAGTAACCTTAGCATAAATTTTGCAGATTCAATTCCATCTAATGCTACTTTCTTTAATTTAAAAAAGCATATTTTTAAGATATATAATTTTATTTATGTAGATAAAAAAGGATACACCATAGAAGCGAATGGTATGACAGCCGCTTCTCCTGATGGTCCCATCGATTTGAAGGTTGAGGTAAAAGGAAATGTTTTAGCAGAATTGCCTGGAATTATCGAATATTTTCGTAATCCAGTTTGTAATGGAAAACTTTTTCTACACATTGCTGGTTCAAGAGAAAACCTTAAACTCAATGCTGGATATTTGAAAATTGATTCTGGATCTTTAGAATTTGATACGGTATTACCGAAATTAACTGATTTAAAAGCTGAGGTGGAACTTAAAGAAGGGGAACAGTTTATTTCCATCAAGTATATCGAAGGGAAACTGCTAAACCATTGGGTTAGAATTTACAACGTTCCAATAGTGAAAGTAGGACAAAGAGAATTAAATCCTTGGTATTTTGAAGATTTGGGTTTGAATTTTGGAATTTTAATTTTAGAGACAGACCCCGGGGGTATTCCGCTTTCCATTCCTGGTTTAATGAATCCGGGAGATGTAGGCTATTTTGCAGTAACAGGTAAAGAAGAAAATGAAAAATTCTATTTTGCCGGTCCCGTGGAACAACCTTATGTCCGCGGAAAGATTGTTCTTTATGACAGTCGGATTACTTTCCCGTTCCTTATTTCAGAGGATGAAAAGGCGGAGTCTGAGGAGAGTCTTGTAGTAGATTTTTTAATGAATGTGAATTGGGATATTTGGGCAATATCTGGAGGAGGAAACCGATATTTTGTAGATATTCCAGCACTAATCGGACAGGTGTATATGGATCTGGATATTGATGATTTATCTCGTGGCCTTGAATTCAGTGGAAGATTAGTAGACGAAAGTTTCAAGGTCGAAGGTGAAGTTGTATCTACGCGTGGTCGTGTGGAATACTTAGATCTAAATTTCCGAGTAGATAAATTTGGAGCCGAGTTTAGCCGTTTTGAATTGTATCCTCGTGTTTATGGAAGAGCCTGGACCACCGTACGTGATTCAACAAATTTCCCTCGAGATATTTATTTGGTGCTTTATGCAATAGACCCTGAAACCAAGCAAGAAGTGTCGAGAGGGCGTTGGGAAGATTTCCGTTTTAAATTGGTTTCCAGTGATCCAACATTAACGGAAACCCAGGAAAGTGTTCTGGCGTATTTGGGATATTCGGTTGAAAATATTACGAACAAGGCAGGGGATGTGGGTTTAACATTGACAGAAAATTATCTTATTCGGCCTCTGGTTCGTCCTTTAGAACGAAAATTAGAAAGAGCTTTAAAGTTGGATTATATTCGATTGCGCTCGAATATTACCTCAAATTTATTTTATCTGGGATTCTCAAATAGATTTTCTTTTCTGCAAAATACGAATTTTTATCACCCGGTAGTGAATAATAATTTCGATCCTGCATTATTATTATTACAAAGTTCTGAAATAACACTGGGGAAATATTTAGTGAAGGATGTTTATTTTACCTATTCTGGTCAATTAGTGTCAATTTATGATGAATCAAAATTAGGCTTAAACCATCGTTTGGGTTTAGAGTATCGTTTGTGGCAAAATCTTTTACTTGAAGTAGAATACGATAAATTCCATTTTAATCCTCAATTTTATAGTAAACAGGCGTTGGAAGATTTCAGAATAAGGCTTAGACATTCATTTAATTTTTGATTGCAAAATGTTATAAATTCTTTTATTTTACTAAAATTAAATATAATCGAGATAAATATTAAAAATTTTCATCTCCTATGAATCGATATAATTGGATTTTCTTTTTTATAAGTTTGCTGAGCTTTTCTTTAGTAAGCATAGCCCAGGTGCCTAAATTTAAAATTCATTCCATAAGAGTAGAAGGGAATGTGCGAGCCGATTCTACAATCATTCTGCTTAATTCTGGTCTAAGGGAAGGGGAAGAAATTGTCAGTGACGGTATTCAAAAGGCCATAAAAAATTTGTGGGCACTTAGGCTGTTTTCTGATGTAAAAATTATGGTTGAAAAACAAACCAGTGAAGGTCTTGATCTGGTTATAAAAGTGGAAGAATTTCCCCGTTTAGAAGGATGGGTATTGGAAGGAAATGATAAGCTTAAGAAAAAGGATTTGGATAGAGAGTTAAATTTTTACAAAGGTATGGTATTAACTCCTTTTCGTATGTACAAAGCGAAACGCAATGTGCTAAATAAATATAAAGAAGAAGGTTATTTATTAGCCAGAGTAGATTTTGACACAACAGAAATTAAAGATCAGAATATTGTTTTAAAAGTTCGTATTGATGAAGGAAAGAAAGTTCAGGTCAAAAAAATACGCATCTTTGGTAATGAAAATTTAACCGAAAAAGAATTAAAGAAACAATTTAAAGGAATAAAAGAGGATCGCTGGTGGAGAGGTGCTGATTTCAATGAAAAAAAATATAAGCAGGATTTAGAGAATTTACTCGCCTATTGTAGGAAAAAAGGATTTAGAGATGCGGAAATTGTAAAGGACTCGTTATATTACAGTGAAGATAAGAAAGACATGTTCATTGATGTTTATATTAATGAAGGGCATCGTTACTATTTTGGTGATGTAACTATCGAGGGAAATACTGTTTTTTCTGATGAGGAAATCCGTTCTCAACTACTTTTTAAAAAAGGCGATGTTTATAATCAGGAAGATTTTGATAAAAGTATTCGTGAGAATATCCAGAATTTGTACTATAATCAGGGTTATTTATTTGCTAATATTCAGCCACTGGAGATTCCTGCGGGACCTGATACTGTTGATATTCATATTAGAATATTAGAAGGGAATGTGGTAAGGATTAAAGAGATCAATATCACCGGAAATACAAAGACGAATGAAAAAGTAATTCGGCGGGAATTAAAAATATTTCCTGGAGACAAGTTTAATCGAGCCAAATTAGAGAGAAGTGTAAGGGATGTGTGGATTTTAAATTATTTTTCTAATGTAGTTCCCGATGTAAAATTAATCGAAGGAGATGACCGACACGTTAACTTGGAAATCAAGGTTGAAGAAAAGTCAACAGACACTGCAAACATGTCTGCTGGTTATAGCGAGCGGGATGGGCTGATCGGCAATTTAGGATTATCATTGAACAATTTTTCATTAAAACATCCTTTGTCTGGTGGCGACGGTCAACGATTGGCTTTTGACTGGTATTTTGGTCGTTATTATCGTTCATTATCTTTAAGTTTTACAGAACCATGGATGTTTAATACACCAACCCTGGCGGGATTCTCTTTATTTAATACTCGTAGTGGTGGTGGATTTTATCCATGGGACCGTAAAGTGCGTGGCGGAACGTTGCAAATAGGACGCCGGTTCCAATGGCCGGATAATTATTTCCGTGGCGACTGGATTTTCCGGATTGCAGAAACTCGTATTTTTAATGTCCGCGACCAGGAACTATTAAGCTCTTATTTCTTTTATGATCGCCCCACTACTCAAGTTAGTATCACTCAAATTATTTCGAGAGATAGTCGTGATCGTCCGGAATTCTCCACACAAGGTTCAGTTTATACTTTACTTACCGAACTTTCTGGAGGTCCACTTCAGGGTGAAGAAGATTATATTAAAAGTATTTTGACTGTAGAATGGTATGTTCCCTCTTTTCTCGGATTAGTGTTTTATTCTCAGACGAAGTTAGGCATGATCCATGGTCTTTACGAAGACTCTTATATCAATCCAGGCGAGTTATTTTATATGGGAGGCTCAGGTTTAAGTTTTTCTGAAGCATTGCGCGGTTATGACGAGGGTACAGTTGGTCCAATAAGCTCTACTGGAAGGCCATTGGGTGGTAAATCTTTGGCCAGATTTACTGCTGAATTACGTTTCCCAATTGCTCCAAATCCTACTGTTTATGGTTTGTTTTTCATCGAAGGGGGAAATATCTGGCAAAGTTTTGACCAAACTAATTTCCAGGATCTACGAAGAAGCGTTGGTTTTGGTATAAGGCTTTTCATGCCTATGGTGGGTATTATTGGGATTGATTTTGGTTACGGTTTCGATCACTTCGATGAAAATGGTTTAAGAAGGGGTAAGTGGAAAACTCACTTCCAATTTGGGAGATTTTAATAAATATTTTATTTGACTATAAAAATTTTAGAGTAAAACCAAAGATCAGGAGGTTATAGTGAAAATTAAAAATTTATTCTGGTTATTTCTGGTATTGGCATTTGTTCTATTCAATTTCCATTCAGGATATGCTCAGCTTAAAATAGGCTATATTAACTCCAACCGTATACTGGCTGAGTATCCCGAAGCACAGGAAGTTCAAAAAAAGTTAGATGAAATCCGGGCAGGCTATGAGAGTGAATACAACAAGATGTTAAAAGAATATGAAAATCTTGTTAAAGAAATTGAAAATCAGAGCTTGTTGTTGAGTCCTGAGAAGAAAGCAGAAAAAGAAAAAGAAGCCCAGGAACTTGGACTGAAAATTGAAAAATATAGATATGAAAAACTTGGGCCACAAGGAGAACTGTATAAAAAAAATGTAGAGCTCACTCAACCACTATATGATAAAATTGATCAGGTGATTCAAAAAGTAGCCCAGGCGGAAGGATTTGATTTTATACTGGATGTTGTTCAAGGTGTTGTTTTGTTCGCCAAACCCGAATATGACATTACTGACCGAATTTTAGATGAGCTTAATAAAACGCAATAATAATGAATTGTTTGAACAGTTAAAGCTGAAATGTATTATTTGTACATTTCAGCTTTTTTTTTGTTTGGTTATTCTTTCTGAAGACCTTTGCAAGAAATGTTCAAAGTATGCAGACTGAAGCAACAATTTTTTTTAACTGATTTTTATTAGAAAATTATGAAGGAGAAAAAATGCCTGTATTTAAATTAAGAGAAATTGCCAAGAAGATTAATGGTAAACTTTTTGGAGATGGAGAAATTATTATTAAAGATGCAGCGAAGATAGAAAGTGCTGGTCCTGGGGATATCACATTCTTAGCCAATCTGCGCTATAAAAATGAATTAATCCGAACTAATGCCAGTGCTGTTATTGTTTCGGAAAAAATGGGGGTTGATGTTCCCATTCCCCACATTCTGGTTGATGATGCTTATTATCGTTTTCTTCAAGTGTTTCTCATGTTTTATCCCCGAAAGGAAATTGCTGAACCGGGTATTCATCCAACGGCGGTTATTCACCCAAGTGTACAAATAGGCGAACATGTTTCTATAGGTCCCAATGTTGTTATTGGTAAAAATTGTATAATTGGCGATCGAACAAAGATTCTGGCAAATTGTGTTATTATGAATGAAGTTCAGATTGGTGCAGAATGTTTAATTTATCCGCTTGTTTCCGTTCGGGAAGAGTGTATTATCGGAAACAGGGTGATTATTCATAACGGTGCTGTTATTGGAAGCGATGGCTTTGGCTTTGCCCAACATGGCGGTATTTTTCACAAAATTCCACAAATTGGCCGAGTTATTGTAGAAGATGATGTTGAAATTGGGGCCAATTGTACAATCGATAGAGCTACCATGGGAGAAACCATCATAAGAAAAGGTGTTAAATTGGATAATTTAGTACATATTGCACATAATGTCGAAGTAGGAGAATCTACTGTCATGGCGGCTCAGGCTGGTATATCGGGATCGACAAAAATCGGACATCACGTTATGATCGGCGGACAGGTTGGTACGGTAGGCCATATCACAATAGGAAATTATGCACAAATTGGTGCACAATCAGGTGTTTCCAAGAGTGTTCCGGATAATGAAACTGTTTTTGGATATCCTGCTCGCCCAATTATGAAAACTAAGCGTATCGAAGCAGTTTTGAACCAATTACCTGATCTCTATAAGAAAATTCGTGTAATGGAAAAAGAATTAAACATTTTGAAAAATACAGCTTTAGATAACTCTTCATCCTGAAAAATAGATTTGAAAGAAACGCGTGGTTTAATAATAATTTTTAAATGTTTTTTGCTGACTAATATGATTGGTCAGGATTGAATTATTTACTGTTAATTTTAGTTTTGAATTTTAATTTTGTATATTTAATTTTGTTTTTTGAATACAATGATATTATTGATAGATAAATTTTGTAGAGAAAAATTAGTATTTTTTAAAATTGGGAGTAGTTGAGTAATGGATAAGAAGCAACGAACGATAAGGACAGTTTCATCTTATACTGGTACCGGATTGCATACTGGGCAGACCTCAACCATAACCTTTCGGCCGGCGCCAGAAGATCATGGTGTTGTTTTTGTTCGGACAGATATTGATTCCACGATAGAGGTTCCTGCTCTGGTAGATTATGTTGAGTCAGATAATGGGATTGACAGTTTGCGTGGAACAAATCTTCAAAAAGACGGAGTGACTATTTATACAGTTGAACATGTTCTGGCGGCGGTTGCTGGTTTAGAAATCGATAATCTGCGGATTGAATTAGATGCTGCTGAACCACCAGTCGGTGATGGTAGCGCTATGCCCTTTGTAAATGTATTATTAGAAGCAGGAATAGTAGAACAAGAAAAGCCCAAAAATTATCTTGTAGTAGAAGAATCGCTATATTTCCATGATGAACAAAAAGGTATTGATCTTGTTGCACTGCCACTGGACGATTTTAGAGTAACGGTGATGATTGATTATAAAAATCCTGCTCTGGGTAGCCAGCACTCTGGGCTTTTTTCTCTGGAAAAAGAATTTGTTACTGATTTTGCTCCCAGTAGAACTTTTTGTTTTTTGCATGAAGTAGAAATGTTAATTAACCAGAATTTAATCAAAGGTGGTAGTTTAAATAATGCGGTGGTAATTTGTGACAAAAAATTGGATGAAATAAATGAAAAAAAGATTCGTAGTACCCTCAATATAAAAGATGAAGTTTTTGTTGGCGAGAATGGTATCTTAAATAACACGTCTCTTCGGTTTAAAAATGAGCCTGCCCGACACAAAGTTTTAGATCTTTTGGGCGATTTATTTCTTGTCGGCGCACCGATTAAAGGGCAGATCTTAGCTGGACGGCCAGGCCACAAAAGTAATATTGAATTTGCCCGCCGTTTACGAAAACTGTATGAAAAACAACAACTAACGCGAAAATATCAAAATGTTGTTCGTAAGGGTGTGGTATTTGATTTTGAGGCCATCCAAAAAATTCTCCCCCATCGTTATCCATTCCTTTTGGTCGATCGCATTACAGAATTTGAAGCCAATAAACGAATTGTTGGTATAAAAAATGTTACCGGAAATGAAGAGTTTTTCCAGGGACATTTTCCTGGTCATCCTATTATGCCGGGTGTGTTGATCATCGAAGGAATGGCTCAAACTGGCGGTATTCTACTTCTCGATGCTAAAGAAAATAGTGGTGACAAAATTGTGCTTTTCATGGGATTGGATAATGTTCGATTTCGCAAACCTGTTCTTCCAGGCATGCAACTTGTTTATGTTTTAGAAATGTTGAAACGCCGCAGCAGCAGTGTAAAGATGCAAGGAAAAGCTTATGTAGATGGGGAATTAGTGGCAGAGGCTGAAATGATGGCTGCTATTGTTGATCGTTAAAATATTTGAAAAGTGATGGAGGTTGAAGTGGTTGATATTCATCCTACAGCTATTATTCACCCAGGGGCTGAATTGGGCGAAAACGTCCAGATTGGACCTTATGCAGTAATTCAGGATGATGTAATTATTGGAGATAATACGATTATCGAAACGGGGGTGTTTTTAGATTCAGGTACCCGTGTGGGAAAAAACTGTAAAATTGCTCATCGTGCTATTTTAGGAAGTCCTCCGCAAGACTTAAAATACGCAAACGAGAAAACATATCTGGAGATTGGTGACAATACCACCATTAGAGAATTTGCGACTTTAAACCGTGGCACGACTTATCATTATAAAACGGTTATTGGAAGCAATTGTTTATTGATGGCTTATGCTCATGTGGCCCACGATTGTATTATTGGAGATAACGTCATTATTGCCAATGCAGTGAATATGGGAGGGCATGTGGAGATTGATAATCATGCCACGGTTGGTGGATTGACAGCTATACACCAATTTGTCAAAATTGGCCAGTATGCTTTTGTCGGAGGTGGGCTTCGAGTTAATAAAGATGTACCACCATATATTCGGGCGATGGGTGAGCCCATACGATATGGAGGCACAAATTTCATTGGCCTATCCCGAAAAGGATTTGACAAGGAGATTATTCTGGAAATTAAACGTGCTTATAAGCTGATATACCAGTCAAAGTACACTATTAAAGAAGCTCTTGTTGCTATCGAAGAGCAACTACACCCCTACCCTGAAATAAAATCAATTGTGGAATTTGTTAAAAGGAGTGAACGGGGTTTAATCCGTGGATAATTTCGATATCAAGGATTGGTATATCTGGTCATATCAAGAATACACCGGATTATTTAACATGACGGCTGATGAATGGTTGTCTCGACAGTTAGGGAAATGGCTGGATCGGCCTGTTCTGCGGTTTTTCGGTTGGCAGCCTTATTGTGTTTCTCTCGGGTATCATCAGAAAACTGAAGAGATCGATCTCGATCGATGTGAAGAAGCCAGTGTGCATGTTGTTCGACGCCCTACCGGTGGACGGGCAATATTTCATTCTGAAGAGTTGACTTACAGTGTTATTTATCCGTTCGAAAAAGTGGAATTGTCTGATTTTTATCGCTTGGTACATTTGCCCTTTGTTAAAGCTTTAAATGAATTAGAAATTCCAGCAACATTTAATTCCGCTCAAATTGATTTCCGAAATTTTTATCGAAAAGATAAATCAGCCGCATGCTTTGCCATTGCTGCTAAATACGAAGTTGAAATAGACAGAAGAAAGCTCATCGGCAGTGCTCAACGAGTTTTTGAGAATTCAATCTTACAACATGGTTCGCTTTTATTAGGTAAACGTCATGCGCAGTTAGTTCATTTTCTTAACGTGGCTGAGGAGAAGAGGAAAATATTACGAGAATATATTGAGAAAAACACAGCTTTTGTCTGGCAATACAATCCTGAAATCATGGCCAGCAAACTAGCTGAAAAAGTTCAGGAATATTTTTCGCGCTTGTTTGATATCCGGTTTACACCATTTAAAATCAATTTGGCGTCAAAAAAAGATTTCATGGGGATATTAGAGAAGTCTGGGCTAAAAGTGTTGAATTAATCGAGTTACCTTTTAGATGAACCATAGTTGGAGGAATTCTTCTCATTAAGTTAAGCATTTCAAAAAAAATGAATGAGCATCGACAAAAACAAATCGCTATTTTAGGTAGTACCGGTTCCATTGGTGAGAATAGTCTGGATGTCATTCGACAGCATCCCGAGGTGTTCCGGGCGTTATATTTAACAGCTTACCGAAATGCGAATCGGCTTATTCAACAGGCCAGGGAATTTCGGCCCAAAGGTGTGGTCATTGCTGATAAAACACTGTTTGAACAAGTTCAATCGGCTTTAGAAAAGGTTTGTCAGGTTTATGCTGGAATTGAAGGAATTATTGAGATAGTAAATGATCCGGAAATAGATTTGGTCCTGAACGGTTTAGTAGGCTCGGTCGGTGTGCAGCCAACTTATCATGCTCTGAAAGCGAGAAAAAATATCGCTCTGGCAAATAAAGAAACGCTGGTTATGGCCGGGCAATTGGTCACCGAAACAGCCCGTGAAAATGATCTTCGGATTTTTCCCATCGATAGTGAGCATAGTGCCATTTGGCAATGTCTTCTGGGAGAGAATAAAGAGAATATTCGTCGAATTATACTCACAGCCAGCGGAGGTCCTTTTAGAACTTGGCCGAAAGATAGATTAAAAGAAGTGACAGTGGATGAAGCACTCCAGCATCCAAATTGGAAAATGGGCGCCAAAATCACCATTGATTCAGCAACTTTGATGAATAAAGGATTGGAAGTAATAGAAGCATATTGGCTTTACAGTGTTCCGATTGAAAAAATAGAAGTAATTGTTCATCCACAATCTATAATTCATTCAATGGTTGAGTTCTGCGACGGTTCCATTAAGGCTCAATTGGGAATTCCCGACATGCGAATACCCATTCAGTACGCTTTAACCTATCCGGAACGGTTGCCCCTGAAAACAGAATTTTTATCTTTTGATCGGTTAAAATCTCTTACTTTCGAGGCACCGGATTTTGAGAAATTTCCGGCTTTGCTCTTGGCTTACCAGGCCCTGCAACAGGGTGGCAGCGCTCCCGCTGTCATGAATGTAGCGAACGAAGTAGCGGTTCGCAGATTTCTACAAAAAGAAATAACATTTTTAGATATTCCAAAAATTATTGAAAAAACCCTTCAGTCTCATCCTTTTCATGCCGAGTATGATTTATCGCAGTTGTTGGAACTTGAAAAATGGGCCAGAGAATTTTCCGAAACATGCTAAGTAACATTAAATGTTTTTTTATTGAAACAATTTTAGTTTAAAATCATCTAATAACTTGTGTTACTTCAATTAATAATGTAAGGAATACGAATGATCTATATTCTTTCAATCATTTTTGTGTTAAGTGTACTGGTGTTTTTTCATGAACTAGGGCATTTTATGTTTGCCAAGTTGTTTGGTGTTCGAGTGGAACGCTTTTCTATTGGTTTTCCGCCACGACTGATTGGCATAAAAATAGGAGAAACGGATTATTGTATTTCAGCCATTCCATTTGGCGGATATGTAAAGATGGCTGGTGTTATTGATGAAAGCATGGACACCAGTAGTTTGAAGGGAGAACCTTACGAATTTGCTTCGAAAAAAACTTGGCAAAAGATATTGATCTTGATTGGTGGTGTCACGATGAACTTGTTTCTAGCCTGGGTTGTCATTAGTGGTTTACTCCATTTTAAGGGAGAACCCATACTTCCCATC
Organism: uncultured Calditrichaceae bacterium; assembly: GCA_964387645.1. Taxonomy (GTDB): domain Bacteria; phylum Calditrichota; class Calditrichia; order RBG-13-44-9; family RBG-13-44-9; genus CAYLYM01. Next base: position 31,223 of record CAYLYM010000029.1, read on the forward strand.
ACAGAAATAGGATATGTGGCTGAAGAAAGTGCTTTTCAGGAAGCTGGATTTAGAGTGGGAGATAAGATTCTAAGTGTAAACGGCCAACCTATTTCTACTTGGAATGATGTGCGAGATCAATTCATTTCCAATTTGGGAAAAGAAATTTCTTTCGAAATAGAACGCCAGGGCGAAAGGTTTACCATTGTTCTCGGCAAAGATTTGCTAAAAACTAAAAATTCAGATCAGTTGGGAATTTTTCCGTTAATCCCGGCAGTAGTAGGTGAAATCATTCCAGGTACCCCGGCCCAGAAAGTTGGCTTACAACCTGGGGATAGAATTATGAGTATCGCTGGGACTCCAGTAAAAAGTTGGGAGGAGATGACAAAAATTGTCCGTGCTAATGCTAATAATCCACTGGATTTTGAAATAGAGCGAAATGGAAAAATACTTCATATTCAGATTACTCCCGAGCCGACTGATGAAATTGATGAAAATGGGGTAAGCCATATTGTAGGGAAAATTGGAATTGGCATTTATTATGAGACCCGTCAATTGGGACCGGGAGAAGCGATTATCGAAGGATTACAAAGGACTTTCTTTTATACCACTTTGAATTTTCGGGCACTGGGCTGGTTAATTACTGGAAAAAAATCGGCTAAGGAAATGTTAGGTGGACCTATTATGATTACAAAAATGGCTGGTGATTTCGCAAAAAGCGGATTCTCCAGTCTTATGGAACTCATCGCTCACTTGAGTATTATGTTGGCTATCTTAAATATTTTACCTATCCCTGCACTGGATGGTGGACATATCACAATTGTCATTATTGAACACATTCGAAGAAAACCTTTGACAACTAAAACCAAGCTGAAAATTCAACAGTGGGGTATGGCAATATTATTTGTTATCATGTTTTTTGTTATTTATAACGACATCGCAAGGCTATTGTAGAATCCAGTTTGAAATAAAAAAATAGAATCTGGTATCCAATTCTGTTGTGAGTTTTCTTATTTTTTAAATTGTAATTCATATTTGATCCTATCAGATATCCAGAGGATTTTCATCTTTCAGTTGATAAAAATTGTTTTTATATCCTATATTACTCACCAGGGTAGTTAATAACTTTTGAAAAAATTAATTTTTATTGTGTTCCTTGAAGTAGCTTGATTGAAATTTTAATTGGTACAAATAAACATAAACAAAGAAAATTTAATGTAAGGAGTTCATTATGCCAACCATCAGCCATAAAATTGCTGAGTTTGCAGTGAATTTAAATTATGAAGATTTACCTGAAGAAGTTGTGTTTCAGGTTAAACGATTCTTATTGGATTCTATTGGATGCGCTTTTGGTGGTTGGGATACCGAGGATGTACAGATTCAACATCAATTGTTGCAAAAAGTGGGGGGCAGGCCTGAATCATCTGTTTTGGTCAGTGGCGTTAAATTGCCCATGAAACATGCGACGCTTTTGAATAGCCTTTTGATTCGAGCCCTGGACTATAATGATATTTATTGGGAAGAGGATCCTTCTCATCCCAGTGATATTATTCCGGCTGCTCTCTCTCCTGCGGAAGCACTTAGAAAAAGTGGAAAAGATGTTATCACTGCTATTACCCTTGCATACGAGTTCGAACAGCGTATGTGTGAATTTGCTCATCCCGGGATTCGTGAACGTAAATGGCATCATGCCACACTTACCGGCTTTGTTTCACCGATAGTGGCTGGTAAAATTTTGGATTTGAATGTAGAACAAATGGTGAATGCTATTGGTATTTCTGGTAGTCATTGTTGTACGCTGGGAGCCGTAACAGCAGGAAAGCTTACTAATATGAAAAATACCGTTGACCCAATGGCGGTAGAGGCTGGTGTTTATGCTGCCCAGTTGGCGCAGTTGGGTTACACCGGTCCGGAACATGTGGTTGACGGGAAAGAAGGCCTGGTGGACACGCTTGGCCCGGAATTCGAATTGGATATATTAACCACAGATCTGGGAAGTGATTGGCGTATATTAAAATGCAGCATGAAAGCTTATGCTGCTGAGGCGCTGACACATTCTCCCATAACTGCGGTGTTGAAAATAGTAAAAGAGAAACAGTTGAAACCTGAAGATATTTCTCTAATACTGGTTAAAACGGTAGCACGTGCAGCAGATATTTTATCTGATCCTTCAAAGTATAAACCAACCAGTAAAGAAACTGCTGACCACAGTTTACCTTATTGTCTGGCTGTTGCAGTTGTAGATGGGATAGTGACACCGACACAATTTAAAGAAGAAAAATTAAAAGATCCCCGCATTTGGCAGTTACTGCCCCAAATAAAAGTTGTTGCAGAACCAGAATTTGAAAAACTTTTTCCCAAACTTAAAGTCACCGAAGTGACTATAACTACCATCAGTGGAGATAAATACACTTTAAGAATTGATTATCCAAAAGGCGACTATCGTGATCCAATGTCTGAATCGGAATTGCTGGATAAGTTTGATAGCATGGTTCTGGAAAAAGCAGGAAAAGAACACCGTGACCGAATGGTAGATCTCATAATGAATTTGGAAAAGATTCAGAATGTACAGGAATTTATGGAGTGGATGGTGATGAAATAGAATACTTCGGGGAGTAAGATTTTTCGGTGTTTAAATAAGAGAGCAGAGTTTAAAATAAAGGTCCTGCTTTCTTAATTCTGAGAATATTTTAAAATACACTGCCCTCAGCAATCTGAGTACATGGATTTGCAGATTATTGTGGATATTTAAAGTTGTTTAAACATTTTAAAAAATAAATATATTTAATTAAAAAAATATGTTTCATCGAATATTATTTTTTTGGATCAAACATATCTTGTTACGAGATTTATAATTTTTTGACAAAATTTCTGAAATTGGTAGAATAAAAATCAAATGTTCAAAATTTGCTCTAATATTTTTTTAAAAAATCTTCCGAAAAATAAAATTGATTTTTTTTCATGCTTAAGTTTATCATAAAAACCAGATGTATAAATTTTTTTATTAAAATTAAGAGTTTCTTAATAAATTGTTAACATAGTAACAAAAGCCCCCCAAAAAGGATGAGGTTGGCATGAAAAAATTAAAGTTTATTGTTATTTTATTGGCATTAACAAATTTTTATCAAGTATTATACGGCCAATTTTTTTCACCATCTGTATTCCGAAACTCCTTTTTAATGGCCCCGGCCAGTGTTTACCAAGAAGGGCTGGTTGGTTTTGTGAATCCAGCAAATTTGCATTTTATTAGCAGAATGGAAACCCGCTTATATTGGAACACGGCGGGTTCTTCCAATGGTTCGGTGAACGATGCTGGCTTTTTTACCGGAATAAAGGGCCTGGGATTCGGTCTTATTCGACAGAACTTCGGTGGCAGAAAATTTACAGATTATCGGATTTCAACAGGATTTGGTTCAGATGATTTTGCATTAGGCATTGGATATGGATGGTCAAGTCATGGTATTTGGGAGAAACGTATTACTCCAGGCGCAATAATCAGACCGGGGAAATATTTATCATTAGGTTTGATAGGTAATTTTTCCGTCGAAAGTAATGCTAGAGCAGGTTTGGCAGAAATTGGTTTCCGTCCTTTTGGTACTCCAGCTATTACATTATTCACTGATGCATTTCTCCAAAAAGAAACGAGAGTATCGGACATGCTCTGGAGTGCTGGTTTAATTGCCGAAGTTTTACCGGGAGTTCATCTAATCGGCAGATATTTTAATGATTCCTCCATTCAGGTGGGTTTTTCATTAAATCTGGGCAGGTTTGGAGCTTCGGCGCAGGTTCATTATGGAAGTAATAAAAAACGCCAATATAACACTTACATGATTCGGGCTGGAGATTGGCGTCGTACGCCATTTTTGGAGATGATAAAAAAAGGAAATCGATTTCTTCCCATGTCACTGAAAGGACGCGTTAAATATTTACGCTATGCTTTGTTTGATAAAAGCACTTTAAGATTTATGGATGTGTTGGAGAATATTCGCCGGGCTACAAAAGATCCACGAGTGAATACTATTGCTTTAAATTTATCCGGTTTGTTAATTCGCCCGGAACATGCCTGGGAAATCAGAGAAGAGCTTAAGATGGCCCAAAAAGCTGGCAAGCAGGTTGTTGCTTTTATTGATAATGCAGGTATGACTGGTTATCACCTGGCGAGCGTTGCTGATAAAATAGTTATGGATCCAGAAGGCAGTTTACT
>CAYLYM010000030.1:0-34374 GCA_964387645.1 uncultured Calditrichaceae bacterium
TTGTCACACCTGAATTAGCCGAATTTAAGTTCAAATCTATGCCGCTTAAAACTGGATTAACTATTGGTCGTCCTATGAGCCATGCGGGCCGTCTCACCACCGAAGGCACACATTTTTTGGGCAATAATTGCACCCAAAATATTATCGAATTACCTGATCTAATATCATTAGAAAAATTTGTTAATCGGCAGGAGTTAGATTTACCTTGTGAAGGGCAGGCTCAACAAATTGTTCGCTATCAGGGAATTACCATAGGTTATGGTCTGAGTGATAAAGGAAAATTAAAAAGCCAATTTCCTAAAGCTGAATGGCCTTTCTGTTTATCTGTTTCCCGGTTAGAATAATTCAATCTTTATTTGCGATCTCTTCTAAAATAAAGGTTTACTGAATTTGAAGACAGCTTTCAACCTAAATACGATAATGCAAAAAAATTTTTCCGATTAAATTAAAGATCGATAAAAAATCTCAAGGAATTTTTAATAATCATTAGTAACAAATAATCAGGTTTTCAACTTTTTCTTTTTAGCTGCTGGAAAAAGAATATTGTTTAAAATTAACCTATATCCAGGAGAATTTTTATGGAGTTCTAATTGTGTTGGCGGATCTCCTACCGCGTGGGTGTAATCCTCTGGATCATGCCCCCCATAAAAGGTAAAAGTACCCTTACCGTAATTTCCATGAATATACTTCACTTCGTCGGTTCCTTCCACTTCTCCCAGAATCACCACCGATGGCTTAATTTTTTTGCGATTAAACATGGTGGTTTGTCCCATAAAACCTTTCACAATATTAACATGGTTTTGCGTAAGCATGGTCGGTACTGGATCGTACTTTGCCGAAAACTCAAAAAGAGTGAAATAATCTGACTCAGGATCACGTAATCGAGGTGCAAAGCTTGGAGGAATATCGATATCAGAAAATTCATATAAATTGGGATCTGGATACAATTTAAAATTTTCGAAAGCCAGACATTTGCTATAATCAAGTTTGTCCTGAAAACCTGGCTCAGGTGGTGTACCATCGAATGGAACATCAACAATATCCACTCCCTCTGCAGCCAGGGCAATATCCAATGCATCAGTTGCCGAACACATAGCAAATAAAAATCCCCCTTCAGTAACATACTGCTTAATTGCTCGTGCTACAGCTTTTTTCTCTTCTGGTACATTTTTAAAACCCAACTTTTTAGCCAGCTCTTCGTTAATCTGAACTTCATGAATGTACCAGGGAGCATTACGAAAACTCCCGTAAAATTTTCCATACTGGCCGGTGAAATCCTCATGGTGCAAATGTAACCAGTCGTACTCACTCAGTTTCCCGGCCAGAACCTCTTCGTCATAAACTTTATCATATCTTATTTCGGCATAGGTCAGTGCCAGAGTAACTGCATCATCCCAGGGTTGTTTGTTAGGAGGGGTATAAACAGCGATCTTGGGTGCCTTTTCCAGCAGAACTCGCTCCATATTCTCATCTTCAATCGTTGCGTAAATTTCATTTACAGCACTGGCTGAAATTTTTTCTATCTTCACCCCTCGAATGAGACATTCGCTTTCCAGTCCTGAAAAATTTTGCAACAAAAAAGACCCCCCTCGGTAATTTAACAACCACTCCACATTGACCTGATGTTCCAACGCCCAGTAAGCCACTCCATAAGCCTTGAGATGGTCTGTTTGGGTCAAGTCCATGGGGATAAGCACAAATTGGGCGAAACTTAAAGTAAAAATCACAAAGATGGAAAAAATCATTATAAAAATTTTATTCATGGCAATTCAGGTATTTTTTCTTTCTTTAAAAATTTCATTCTTTCTCGGACTTGATTGGCATAAAGACTGTTAGGATAATTTTCCAGGAGCTTCCGATAGGTTTTGAAAGCTTCCTCATATTCCTGGAGATTCTCTTCCAAAATTTGACCTAATAAAAACAGGTGTTGATCCGCATAAAAAACCATACTGGAGTCCTGAATGGCTTTTGTGCAATATTCAATTGCTTCAGAAATATTATTCAGCGATAGCGAAAGACGAACAATTTTCTCATAGACCTCAGACTTAAAAAGTGCTGGTAGTTCTGAAATCTCGATCACTTTGCACAATCGTTCAATTGCTTCAGATTTTTTTCGTTGAAAAATCAGTAACTCCGCTTCAGAAAGTTGTCTTAAAACCTCCGGAGCCGTCTGGACAAAACTTAATTTTATTTTAAGAGCTAAAGCATCGTTGGTGATTTCTCCTTTTACACCTTCTTTTTTAATAATTTCTGCAAGGACTTCTGTAGCCTTTTCCCATTCATTCAAAAAATAGTAAGTTTTTGCCATGTAAAGTTTAGCCTGACCTATCTGTTGTTTCCCTTCAACAAGCTGGAAATATTTCAAGGCCTCTCTTAACTGCCCTTTAATAATCTGACATTCCCCCGCCCTGATTAGCGATAAATCTTTATATTTAGCGGAAATTTTCTTCCGATGTATAAGATTATTGAAAACAGCTAAAGCTCCGTCAACATCAAAAAAATAATTCAGTTTAAAAACGCCTTTTAAATAAATTAAACTTGGTAAATATGGATGATTTTTAAACCGAACTTCGGCATCTTCAATCAGTTGCATTGCCTGATTGGCATATTGAATATTCTCCTCTTGTTCCGCCATACCGAAAAGCGTTCTAACAGCACCTGTGTAGGCATCCATTAGATTCCGATATTCGGGATATTTTTCAATAACTAATTTGTAAGCTTCAAGTGCAATTTCAAAACTGGAATCCGTTTCAGCAGCTCTTGCAAATTGCAACAAATATCGCGAATCCTTTTGATTATTATCCAGTTGTTGATACAATCGAAAAGCTTTTTTGTATTCCCGATAACGTTGATAGAGTTGTGCCATTAATAAACGGATACTATCGGATTGTTTGGATTTTTTTACATAATCTTCTAACATTTTAAAGAAATCTTCCCTTTCCTCAGGGTTAATCTGGAAAGAAAGAATTCTGTTAAAAACATATTGTTGTTGGCTGGGTTGCGCTTCCAAATATTTTAGGAATGCTTGCGCAGCTTCTTTATACATCAAACGGCTCTGGTATATACTGGCAATGATTTGATAAAGATGAAATGACTTCGGGATACGCTGAATGGCCTCTTGATATACTTTAATCGCTTCATCATAAAGCTTGTTTTCTAACATGGTGTTAGCCACATATGAGTAAACAGCGAGATCCTCAGGATGAGACTTTAATATTCCTTCCCAGAGATCAAAAGCGCGATCCTTTTGGTCTAATCGAAAGTAGATATTGGCTTGATCTATTTTAATACGAGGATCATCTGGATTGAGCTGTTGCATTTCATCATTCAGGTGCTGCGCATCATCTAACATCCCTACGATTAAATAAACTCTTAACAAAGTATGGTAATACATGATGTTCGATGGTTTTTCTTGATGAAGTTGCCGTAGAATCCGAATGGCAGCAGCATAATTTTTCATACTTATATAGGATTGGGCAGTTCTGTACAGCCGTTGTTCTTTAATATAATCTTTATTTTGCTGAAACATTCGGACATTTTGATCAGGTTTGACAGAACGAATCTGCGTGGACTGGGAAAAAGCTGCGTTAATGATTAAAAACAAACAGCTCAGCGCAACAAAAATACAATGATATTTATTTTTTAATAAAAGCATCGACTTATCTCAAATTATTTAAAAATCCTGAGCAACCTCATCGGCCAATAACCAGCCACGGGAAGAAAGAACAACTCTATCGTTAAATTGCTCGATGAAGCCCCCCTTTATCAATTTATCTAAAGTGTTTTTGTATTTTTCAAAAAAATTTACATGAAATTTACGATTAAACTCCTCTAAATTAATACCATCTTTAAGCCGAAGGTGCAAGAAAATATATTCAAATTCCAGAGTCGACTGATCCAATTCTTCACTACCGGCGACCGGTAATTTCCCAATACGAAGAGACCTAATATAATCATGTAATTGCTGAATATTCCACCATCTTTTTGGTTGGATGAATGAATGGGCCGATGGGCCTAATCCCAGATATGGTTGATGATTCCAGTATTTTAAATTATGTTTACATCTTAAATCTTCAGTAAGTGCAAAATTGGAAATCTCATAAGGTGTATAGCCATTTTCAGAGAGTATATTATTTGCAATCTGATAAAAAATCGCTTCGGTTTCCTGATCCAGCGGTTTTAACAAACCCTTCTTCATTTTTACATAAAATGGCGTCTTGGGTTCAAAAATCAGGGTATAACAAGAAATATGTTCCGGATGAAGCTGGGTTGCCTTCAGCAGCGTATTCTCAAACCGTTGTGGTGAGAGCCCGGGAAAAGCTGTCATAAGATCCAGATTAATGTTAGAAAACTGTGCTTTTCGGGCAGCTTCATAATTATTCAACACATCATCAGTGCGGTGGATTCTACCCAGGAAACGTAAATCTTCCTCGAAAAATGACTGAACTCCCATGCTTAACCGATTAATACCCAGTGCTCTAAGAAATTTTAACTTTTCATAATTGATGGTTCCCGGGTTTGCTTCGATAGTGATTTCAGCATTATCAGCTATTCGGAAATGTCTATGAATCTGACGCCAGAGAACTTCGAGCTGTTTTTCGGAAAGTACAGTGGGAGTACCACCACCAATAAAAACGGTGTCAAAGACCCAATGGGCATATTGGCTGGATAACAATTCTATCTCTTTCTGGAGGCTATCAAGAAAATCCTCTATTTGATGCAATGCGGTTATTGAGTAGAAATCACAATAACCGCATTTTTTTTGGCAAAAAGGAATATGAATGTAAAGGCCGGCGTTTTTCATAGGACTACCGAATAACCATGGCCAGACGATCCCACCGGATTTTATGAAAAAGCCGGTAGGTTGGAATGTGAGAATTCCATGACAAATAGATAATAAGTGGCTTCCCAACAATGCTTTCGGGCGGAGCAAATCCCCACTCGCGACTGTCGGAACTGCGATCCCGGTTGTCTCCCATCATGAAATAATGATCTGGTGGAACGGTGACCGGGCCAAAATTATCCCGGCTTCCCAAACCTGGACGAAATGTTGGGTAAAATCGACTATTGCGCGGAAATACTCTGGGATCATCATATTTTAATTGGGGTGGATCGGGGAATCTTTTCCCATCCACAAAAAGTTCTTTATTAATTATTTCCACTGTTTGTCCCCCCACTGCCACGCACCGCTTAATATATTCCAGGTGCGGATCTCGCGGATAACGGAACACCACAATATCATTTTGCTTAGGCTCGGTGATTTTCGGGAACCTAAACCAGGGAACATTGAAACCAATACGTGTGAATGGGATTCCTATCCAATTAGGCGTTTGTGCTCCATATACAAACTTATTGACTAACAAAAAATCGCCAACCAAAAGAGTGTCTTCCATTGAACTGGTCGGTATCTTATAAGCCGCAACAACAAACTGTCGAAGCACCAATGCCGCCATAATCGCAATAATAAATGCCTTAACCGATTCCCAGTGTTTTTCTTTCGGACTCAATATCTTCCTCCTTTTTCACTTTAAAATCATTTTTCAAATTCTTTTTATCCCTTTCAATATCATAAAGTTTCATCAATTTTTAATTAAAACGGAGTTTAAAATCACACTTTTTAGATTTTTTGACATTGAATAAAATTTTATGATCGATTTTTATTCAGTATTTTTATTGAGTTGGGTTTTCATTGAAATTCTTTTTCCCACTGCGATAAAACCGAATTTGCACCTTTTCCAGTGTAGCCAATCCCTCTTCAATGGCATGGTCAATTAAAGGCAGAAAGGCATCGATTCTTTCCGGACGGTCAACAATTTCGATAACGATGGGTAAATCACTGGACAGACGTAATATTTTGGCCGTATGCATTCTACTATGCGCGCCAAAACCTTCCAACCCGCGTAACACAGTCGCCCCGGCTAAACCCTGTTCACGAGCTTTTTTTACAATCCATTCATATAGGGGTTGTCCCTCATATTTGTCATCCTCGCCAATAAAAATACGCAAAAGTTGTCCTTCTGCTGGTAAAATCATGGATATACTCCTTTAAAATAGCTGAGAAAGGACGTGGCCAAAATAAACGGCAGAAAGGCCAAGGATTACATTTAATAAAACATTCAGAACCGATAACAAAAATTGGCCATCCTGAAGCAGAGCAAATGTCTCGTAACCGAAGGAGGAAAAAGTGGTAAAACCGCCTAAAAAACCTACAAAAACTAACAACCGTGTTTCCGGATTAAATATTTGACGTACATCTACTAAACCAGTCAGGAATCCAATGATCAGACATCCGAGGACATTGACTGTGAGCGTGCCAAAAGGGAACCACGGATTATTAGCCACACGCATGGCAATACCACTGATTAAATAACGAGATATGGAACCCAAAAAGCCCCCAACACCTACCCAAACAAATTTTATCATGCCCAAAACCCGAGTTTAACAATCACCTTTTCAGCTTAATATCATTTCTTGCAAGGCTAGTCAGCCGACAGCACCGCCAGGAAGGCTTCTTGTGGGATTTCGACCCGACCCACTTGCTTCATACGCTTCTTCCCTTCCTTTTGCTTTTCTAGCAATTTTCGCTTGCGCGTTACATCACCGCCATAACATTTGGCTAACACGTTCTTTCGCAATGGTTTAACTGATTCTCGAGCAATTACCCTGCTGCCAATGCTGGCCTGGATAACTACCTCGAACAACTGCCGTGGAATTAATTTGCGTAACTTACTGCACAACGCACGCCCCTGTTCGTAGGCTTTATCTTTATGGACAATGGTTGATAAGGCATCCACAGACTCACCATTGATCAGAATATCTAATTTTACCAGATCCGACTCTCGGTATCCGGCGAATTCGTAATCCAGAGAAGCATATCCCCTGGATACTGACTTAAGTTTATCAAAAAAATTAAAAATTACTTCAGAAAGTGGAAATTCATAATGAATATCTGCACGTGTTGGATCGATATACGAAGTATTTTTTAAAATGCCTCGCCTTTCGTTGGAAATTTTCATGATATTTCCAATATATTCTGGCGGCGTGATAATTTGAGCGCTTATGTAAGGTTCTTCGATTTTGGCAATTTTAATTGGCGGCGGCATTTTTGAAGGATTTTCAATCAATTGAACACTACCATCTGTAAGAGTAACCCGGTAAACCACATTTGGTGTCGTTACGATGATATTCTGATTAAATTCTCTTTCTAATCTTTCCTGAAAAATTTCCATATGTAACAAACCTAAGAAACCGCAGCGAAAGCCAAACCCTAATGCCGTAGAAGTTTCTGGCTCAAACTGTAAAGCAGAATCGTTCAACGCCAATTTTTCCAATGCACTCCTCAAATCCTCGTACTCTTGACTGACCACTGGATAAATTCCACTGAAAACCATGGGTTTAACCGCCCGATAACCGGGCAGCGGCTTTTCCGCGCCATTCTTCACATGAGTGATGGTGTCACCCACTTTAATATCTCGAACATCCTTGGCACCGCAAATAAGGTATCCAACTTCACCTGTGGTCAATTTACCCGTCCGAATTCGCTTGAGGCGCAATACGCCCAATTCTTCCACTTCAAATTCCTCTTTGGTAGCAAAAAAGTGAATTTTATCCCCCTCTTTAATTTCTCCATTGAAAACGCGAATGAGGGCAACAACACCACGGTAATTGTCAAAACTGGAATCAAAGATAAGAGCCTGAAGCGGATCGTTAATACTGCCTTTGGGAGGTGGAATCAAATTTATAATAGCATCAATTATTTCTTCAATACCCTGGCCAGTCTTGGCGCTGGTCAGAATGATTTCGGATTCATCACATCCCAATAATTCCATTATCTGATGTTTCACATTTTCGATCTGGGCACCTGGTAAATCGATTTTATTAATCACCGGGATGATGGTTAGATCATTTTCTATGGCATGGTAAAGATTGCTGATTGTTTGTGCCTCAACTCCCTGAGCGGCATCCACTAAAAGTAAAGCGCCTTCGGCCGCAGCCAAACTGCGCGATACTTCATAAGTGAAATCCACATGACCAGGGGTATCGATTAAATTGAATATATATTTCTCGCCATCGATATGTTCATACTCCATCCGAACAAAATGGGCCTTAATAGTGATCCCACGTTCCCGCTCCAGATCCATGCTATCCAGAATCTGATCCTTAAGCTCACGCTGTTGCAAGGTATGGGTATATTCCAATAAACGATCCGCCAGGGTGGACTTCCCATGGTCTATATGAGCAATAATGCAAAAATTTCGAATATTTTCAATCTTCATGAAATAGAATTCCAAATTTAAAATAACTAAAAATTTAAAAGATTTATTAAGGAATGTCAAATGATATGCCAAATAACAACCAGTAATTCTAAAAAGTATGCGATGATACAATAAAAAAACACACTTTCATATATTCCATTATTTTTTTCTATGCTAATGTGAATTCGTAATACCTAAATATAACTTCCTTAAAATCTTTACGGTCACCCCAGGCTACGTCAAAAGGTTTCTGTATTAAGGTAATAACCATTAAAACTGTCATGATTTCTCTTTTAACAGGACTCACCATGCTCTTCACCCAAGTTTCCCTCATATATTGAAATAATTCGGTTATTCCTTGGTTTTTATCAGACACTTAGTCACTACACATTTTATTTAATTGGGAATCAGTTTCATCAGTAACATGGTTTCTTTCACAAATAACCGCCGGTATATTTTATTCTGCTCTTCTTTTGGAGTCACATTCAGACGAACCCTATAAATCTGCCCATCTTTTCCTCGCTGCAGAACGGTAACACGGGTATAACTACTTAATAGCGTACGAATGGTATCCCAACTGCGGTGGTCCTCAAAACTGCACAAACGATGCTCGATGCTGTTTAATATGTGATAGACCAATACCGAAATGGACATAAGAAGTATCTTCTTTGGAACTTTTAATTTTTTCAGAATTTCAAACTATTAGACGATATTTAAGTTCTTTCAAAAAAGAACTCTGATCAGTAAAATTTATTGAAAGTAAATTATTCTTACTGCATTATGGATACGGAAAAATTATTTATTAACAAAACAATGAAAAATGGTTAAAGCTATATTAAAAAATCAGGTAATCGGAAATCAGAACTTTGTAGATTAACTCTTCCACCTTTGACAACCTGTATATTTTTCAATTTCATCATTTTTAAACAATCCCGATCCTCCGTCGTTTTAAACTGTTAGAATTTTTTTCCTATTGACTATCAGACTCTGAAGAGAAGTAAGACAAACTTTTTAAATTTTAATCCATAAAAATGGAGGAAAATCATGTTTAAAATTTTCTTACTCAGCATATTTCTTTTGGGGAATTATTTTACTCCACAAAATAATCAAAGCTTTAATGAAGTATCGCATCTAAAGATGTTAGTTAATAACGGGAAATTCACAACTTCAGTAAACTATCTCTCAGCTTTAAAAACGCCTCTATTGATTTCGTATGGATGGTCTGTCCACAAAACTGTGGAGAGCGATGACTCTTCAGATGATGATGTTTTCATGGGAGAAGTATTAGTATTTTATGAACTTGATTTAAAGGAAAATTATCCGAATGAGTCATTCGAGAAATTTATTAGAACTGAATTAATACCAATCTGGAAAAACCAACTACCCAATACTCAGCTTTTGTTACTCAAAGGAGACCGCGGAACACGAAATGGTCAATACATCGTAATGATGAATTTCGAAAAATTCGAGCTGTTTCATAAACTCTTCCCTGAAGATATTAGCGATAAGTCCATTGAGACTAATGAAAATTTTCAGAATTTATTGCCTGTGTGGAAACGCTTCAAAGAATTTATTAAAGAAAAATCAGAATGGAAATCTTATCAGATCGTTGGCAAGAACCGCATGAAAAAGATGTTAGCTATTGAACTTCTGGGCCTTCATCAAATAAAAATTAAACCTGGTATGGAGCAGGACTTTGAATCTTTTATAATCCAAAAATGGAATTTTTTAGAAGAAGTTCCGGGAATGTGGGGAATTGTTTTAAAAAGAAATCGACACGATGTAGAGAATAAATACTTGTGGATTTCTGCATTTGATCCAGGGGGAATGAGAGATGCCTATTTTCCTGAACCAGGTGTGGGTTCCGATGCCTGGCGACAGGCTATCTTTCCCATTCAAAAAATACTCGATGAACTTGATCTGTTTTTTGAAATCAATCCAGGAACGGAGGGTTTTTACACTGATTATTTCATTTTGAAATAAGCAAAGTAAATTTTTTTCACCGTCCCAATTCAATGATTTTGATGAGCGAGTTCCGCTGTACCATATCAGTCAGCTTTTTGCCATTCAAAATTGAAATCGTCTCCCAGTCTTTCTCAGGAATCCCGAAAGAGCGCAACACGTCTTGCAACGCAGCAGAATGGGAAACTTTTTTGATTCGAATTCGATCGGGTTGAATATTTAATTTAGTGGAATCAGTCAATTTTCTGAACTGAGTCATTGTTGACTGGAAATATCGCTGGTATTGCTCAAAACGCTGTGGATCAGTCAGTCCATGAAAAACAAAAATATTATCATCTTTCTGAATAAAATAAGACAATAGTCGAAAACTGCCCTCAGGCGAAGTCAACTCTGAAACAATTTGATATGCGGGTAACCTATTTACCGTGACATTTTTCCTGGTCAGCACAGTTGCTTTACTTTTCTCTAAAAATTGCACTGCGGCTTCGCCGGGAGAACTTGTGGTGCTCAAACCGAATATAATAACGGCATCTTCATCTGGACTTACCATTTGCACTTGAGTTGGCGTATTAATAACCTTCCATTTGTCAGGGACAGGAAATTGAAAAGCCAATGTGGGATGGTAAAACGTTCCACCTTCTACGAATCCCTGACGGGGATCTTCGCCAAATACAAGACCGTCAATTTTTTGTAAATATTCTTCCCTATCTACCTCAAAATTTTGACGACCCAATTTTTGTTTCCATTCTGCTGCCAAGCGTTTAATAGAATTCACTCGATCTGTCGGACTTGGATGAGTGGAAAACCATCCCGGTAGTCCACTTCGATCTGCCTCAGGATTCACCCGTTGCAAGTTAATAAAGAAATTGGCCATTTGAGTGGCATCATAACCTGCTTTAGAACTGTATTCTACTCCCAACTGATCGGCCTGTCTTTCATTATCGCGACTAAATCTTAAAAAGAGCATCCCAACCCCAAATTGAGCCAATCCTGCATACTTCTGGAATGTGTCGGATAATACCATACCCACATTCAGGCCCAATTGAGCCAATTGTGCCCTAGTATACTGTTTTGCCGAGTGCCTGGCCGTAACGTGGCCAATCTCATGTCCCAACACCCCAGCAAATTCTGCCTCGCTATTCAAGTAAGCTAGAATTCCACGGGTAATGTAAATATATCCTCCTGGAACTGCAAAAGCGTTAATAACCGGCGTATCCAACAAACGAAAATGAAACTCCAGATGTGGCCGATGCGATAATTTCACCAATCGCTTACCAATTTCACTGATATACTCTAAAAGCTCTGGATCATCATAAAGTCCATAGGTTTGAATAATTTGTTCATCGGTTTGTATACCCAACTGAATTTCATCATCTTCACTAAGTAACATCAACTCCCGTTTCCCTGTTACCGGATTCACTGCACAAGAAATCAAAACTGAAATGATCAACGAAATAAATAAAAGTGGAATGAAAACAGAACACTTTTTCATTTTTCCTCAAAATGGTTTTAATATTAAATGATATACTAACTTTGAAATAGATAAAAAATTAATCATATTTATATGGCAAAACAATTTTAAACTAAGCTTGTGTTCAAAAAATATGATATTGAATAACATTTTTTGACATAATAAAATAGCAAATATAGCATTCAAATTTTACCGGACCAAAAATGCGTTTGTTTTTAAAAACATTTGTACTCATTTACGTCTTACTTTCATCTGTTATTGCTGCCCACTCCGCCAGAGAAATTTTCGAGACGAACCGCGATAAGGTTTGTCTCATCAGCTATTATCAAAACATTTCCAGCGAAGTCCGGATCGGTTCCTTTGACAAAGTAAAACGTTATTGTATCGGCGTGTTGGTCAATCCTGAAGGTCTGGTGATGGTCAGCAGCGAGGTTTATCCGGTTTCACTGGATATTATTTCCGGCGAGGGGTCGTTACTGACAGATCTGCCAAGCGACTTTACTGTGACTTTATCGACCGGAGAAAATTTCCCTGCGGAATTCATCAGTAAAGACGATCAGGCACAGGTAGCGTTCATACAAATCAAGAATCTTAAACCTGGTAGGAAGTTGCCATTCGCAAAATTTTCCACCACTCATCACTTATCGGTGGGCGACACCATTTTTGTTCTGGAACTGCTTCCAGAGAATTACAATTTTGAGCCACTATTCACGCAACACCTCATTAATGCTCTTGTTGCCTCTCCACAGAAAAGATTTCTGATCAACAATTATTCACCAGCTCTGAGCCCTGGCGGTCTGGTGATTGATTCAAAGAATCATCCCATTGGGGTGACTATTCCTCAATCGGCAAATGTTTCTATTCAATCTTCCACAAACATTGAAGATATGTATAAAGATTTTTTAGAAATTGCTCCATCCGAATGGTTTTCTCATCTAATCGAAAATCCTAAAGAATTAAGAAAAAATGAGACTATTTCAAAATCCTGGTTGGGTATTCGAATGCAAGGACTTAATCGAGAGCTACAAAGATACTGGAAAGTGCCTCAACAAGGAGGGATTATCATTAATCAAGTTTTTCAAGAATCTCCGGCCAGCAAAGCAGGACTTCAAGTTGGAGATGTTATTCTGGCGGTAAACGATTCGGTTCTCCTGGTACAAAAAGATAAGGAAACTGTCCAACTGCGAAATATCATTCGCGCCCATCCACCGGGTAAACCATTAACAATGAAAATATTCCGCGATGGAACCATTCTTACTATTCAGGTTGTTCCCGAAGCCGCCCCCAAAGCCATTAGTTTAGCAAAAAAATTTTCTCTTCCAGAATTAGGTTTTGAAATTCGCGAATTAACCCGTGATGTTCTTTACGATGAAAATCTTCCTTTGTCGACACCAGGTGTCTTTGTTTACCAGGTCGATCCGGCCTCGCCGGCTGGATTGGCAGGCCTGATAATCGGTGACATCATCCAGGAAATTAATAGAAAACCGGTCAAATCACTCCCCCAGGCAAAGGCAAATTTGAAAAATATACTTCAACAACCGCATCCGAAATTCATGCTAAAAATATTACGAAATCGTTCCACACGATTTGTTTTTATTCAATTAAAATCTGAAAAACAAAAAATTCATTAAAAAATTAATAGTTTAAAAACATATTTTACGAATCTCAATATTGAGGAAGAACTATGAAATATGTCTACAATTATCCCCGTCCGATGGTAACAGTAGATATGGCCCTATTAAGATATCATCAATCTAAAATTGAAATTTTGCTTATTCAAAGAGATCGTTCGCCCTTTATGGGGCGGTGGGCATTGCCAGGTGGGTTCATCGAAATGGAGGAAACCCTGCTGGAATCTGCCTGTCGGGAATTAGAAGAAGAAACAGGATTAAAAAATATTCATCTATTTCCCCTTTTTCCGCAAGGCGATCCTGGTCGGGATCCACGCGGAAGAACTATTACCCTGGTCTATGGCGGCATTGTTACGCCTCCCTTTCCTGAAATCAGTGCCGGGGACGATGCCCGGAACGCTCAATGGTTTTCTATCGAATCATTACTGGCATTCGACCATGATAACATCATAAAAAAAACCATAGAAATTATCCAATCCCAGGCCTTCTGGAATGTTAAATTCCTTGAATTTTTCCCTGAACAATTTGACCTTGATGACTTAAAGAAATTATCCAATATTCTATTTTCAGACAATGCTTACACTTCCCCTCTCTTAAAAATTGCTACTACTCTGGATCTCATTCAAGAAAAAGAAGCAGGAAAGTTTGAAAAGACTGAAAAAGGCCTGCTCGTCAAAGATCTTTCTTTCAAAAAAATTTCAAAGCAGTGGATTGATTTGATAAATAAAATAGATTGATCAACTTATTCGTTTTGTGAATTTCAGTTAATCAAATGAACTTATATAGATTATTAAAACTGGAAAAAAATGAAAACACATCTCATTTTGACATTTATTATGTTATTGTTTACCTACTGTGGTAAGAATTACCAGAGTAACTTGACAGAACATTTACTTACTGGAGAATGGTTTTATAGTACAACTGATTCTTTACATTGGGTTGAGCCTCAAACTGATGCGTCTCATTGGAATAAAATTACGATACCTGCTGACTATTTTGCTGGCGGTAAACCACCCCTCCAGGGCAGAGTCTGGTTTCGAAAATATTTTGTTTTGATGGGGCATTTCGTGGAAAACCTGTTATATATCAATCTTGGGAAATCATCGGTTATCACTAAAGTTATTGTTAATGGCAAATTTGAAGCAAGAAATGATATTGTAGCTTTTTATTTTTCCTCAGACGACTCATCCGAGGCAATTTTTGAGATAGACCGTCACTGGCTTCATTATGGAAAACCTAATCTTTTAGCAGTGGAAGCTGTTTTTACAGGATCTGAAAAAAGTATTTTCCCCGGAAAGCCTGGCATTTATACCCGTTTAAGTTACCTGAAATCAAAAGGATTAAATGTAAAAACGGCACATTTCCAGGTAGAACAGGAATTACACGCCCGACTGGAGGATTTTAGCCAAGACTGGGAAAAAGCCGATTCTCTGGCACTGATTGGCTATTTTGTCGCTAATTTTAAGAAGAGAGAAAGCAAGAAAATACAATTCATTAATTATTTGCTACAAAAATTACGGGAATTGAAGCCGCTCGACATCGAGCTATCTCGGGCAGTATACTATCAACTCACTGACACTCAGGCTGTGTGGGTTTTAGCCGATTGGCTTCTCCATCTTCCAGATGGAAAAAAAGTGGAAATACCCTTCCACTGGTTGTTTAAAAAAAGAAAAAACCAATGGTTGCTTAAAGCAATAGAATTTTGATACTCTTCTTTTGTAAATTAAAAAGTTTAACAATATTTTAATATTTATCTTGGAACCCTGGATTTTAACAAAAAATAAATCAGATTAAATCTAATTCATTGCTCAAATATTGTATATCAAAAGAATGCCCATGAATCTTCTCTCCTTTTCATCTCAACAAACATACTTTCGACCTTAGCAGGTTAAGGAAGTTTCCAAGATATTTAAACATGAAACAACCAATAATAACAGGATTAAGAAAATGTAACTTCGCTGCTTTTTATATTCTACCAGGTTCTCTTCTGTTTTTACCCTTCATATTCTTTCGTCCGTCACCAATATCTTCCCGAATTTTATCAGCAAGTTTCATCAACCTTTTAACTACATCCGGGTATTGCGAAACCAGATTATTTTTTTCACTAATATCATTTTCCAAATCAAATAGAGCAAGCTCAATTGTTTTCTGTTCATAAATACCGGGTTTTCCATCTTTACCAGGTTTAACAAGATGTCTATATTTGTGAGGAAGATGCAATTTCCATTTTCCACTGCGAACAGCCTGAAGGTCCCAACCTCTGTAATAATAAAAAGCTTCATGCGGAGATTTTGCTCCTGGCTGACCGGATATAAGTGGCCATATATCCTTACCATCGATTTTTTTCTTTGGTAATCTTGCTCCTGCTAAACGAGCAAATGTTGGCAAGATGTCCATTGCTGTAGCTATTTCTTTACATATAGATCCAGCAGGAATTTTACCTGGCCATCGCATGATGCAAGGAACTCGTTGGCCCCCATCAAATGTAGTCCCTTTGCCTTCTCTTAAAGGAAGTGCACAACCAGCGTGATTGCCATAAGATAACCATGGTCCATTATCGGAAGAAAACATTACAAGAGTTTTTTCATCGATCCCGAGTCGTTTAAGTGTCGAAAGTATTTGACCAACAGACCAATCAATTTCCATAATTACATCGCCATACAGGCCTTGTTTTGACTTGCCTTTAAACTTATCTGATACGTGTAATGGTACATGTGGCATGGAATGCGCAAGATACAGAAAAAATGGTTTATCTTTATTTTTTTCAATAAATTTAACTGCTCTCTCTGTATACCAGGTAGTTAATTGAGTCTGATCAGGATTGTATTCGATAACCTTTTCTCCTTCAATTAAAGGTAAAGGCGGATATTTTTCTGGATGTTCAGGATGATAAGGCCACATATCATTGGAATAAGGTAGACCGAAGTAATCGTCAAATCCATGATGAATAGGCAGAAACTTTTTATGATCTCCTAAATGCCATTTTCCATAACAAGCAGTTGCATAGCCTTTTGTTTTTAATATTTCCGCAATTGTTTCTTCTTCGCTATTTATTCCAATTTTTGAATTAGGACCAAGAACGTTTGGTAAACCCACACGTTGTGGATAGCATCCTGTTAATAAAGCTACACGAGAAGGTGTGCAAACAGAACAACCAACATAAAAATCAGTAAAACGTATTCCTTCAGCTGCCATACGGTCTAAATTAGGAGTCTTAAATCCTTTGGCGCCATAACAACCTACATCAGCATATCCCTGGTCATCAGTAAAAATAATTATGAAGTTCGGTTTTCTATTCATTTCACCCCTCAAATTTAAATATCCTGATACAAAAAAAGTAGATGCAATGAGACCTATGTCTTTCAAAAAATTACGTCTATTCATTTTTAATTCCTCCAAATTAGTTAATTATTAAACAATATAATAAATAAATTTAATCATTTTCAAGCTTGTCTACTTGCAAAGACAAAGTTAAACATTGGTAAGATCCTGAAACACCGAATCATAACCTGGTAATCAAAAAATTTGATACACTAGGTCTTTATCAAAAAAGTAGAAACCGTAAATTTTCATATTTAAAATATTAGAGTATCCCATAAAAGAAAAGAAAAAAAGTAAAGTACTCTTAGCTATTCTCAATACAAATTTTAACAAAATTATCTGATAATATCATAATTTTTAAATTTTAAAATCTTGTTTCTGAAGGCTTTTGAAAATATTAACTTTGTGAATATATGAAAATAAGGTGAATTATTTAAATTGGATAGAAACACTAAACCAGATCTCTAAGTGAATCCGATGACCATACCATTACAACAGGAAATCATTTACGGTCCAGTAAATTCCAGGAGATTAGGAAGATCGTTGGGTATTAACCTTCTCCCGACAAAATACAAAGTGTGCACTTTTAATTGCTTATACTGCCAGTATGGCTGGACCCGTCATTATCAGATAAAACCAGACCATATCTCTGACTGGCCCACAAAAGAAGAAGTATTTGCTGCCGTGGAAAGAAGTTTATCTACTCTTCAAATGAAACCAGCCTTTATCACATTTTCCGGCAACGGTGAACCTACCATGCATCCAGACTTCCCCGAAATTGTTGAGGCAGTGATTGAACTTCGGAACAAATTGGCGCCAGAGTCTCAAACGGCTATTCTTTCAAATTCCTCCACAGTGGACAAAGTAAAAATTCGAACAGCCCTTGAACGATTAGATGTAAGAATCATGAAATTGGACTGTGGCAACAACCATTTTTTAAAAAAATACAATTTGCCCTGTGCCGGCATCGAATATGAAAAAATTGTTTCTGGACTGGTTTTACTAGACGATGTTACCATACAGTCGCTTTTTTCTGATGGGATTTCCGGGAATTACCATTGGGACAATATTAGTAAGTGGATTGAAGCCCTTTTAAAAATACAACCCAAATTGGTCCAATTGTATACGCTCGATCGTGGTTATCCATCTGGTAAGATTTCACCATTAAGCCTGCATGAATTAAAGGAAATTAAAAGAAAACTGAATGAACAAAACATCAGGGCGGAAGTTTATTTTTAATAGCACTAAGAAAAATATTGTGAGTCTCTACTAAAAATTTCAGAAAATGTTGAAAAAATGGAAAATTTGGAGCAAAAAAACAAAAAAAAGAAATTACTCATAACTGGATGTGGCAGAAGCGGCACACTCTATACAGCAGAAGTATTCCGTTCGCTTGGGCTGGACATCCAGCATGAACGGGATTACCGACCCGATGGTTCAACTGGAAAAGATGGTTACGCTTCCTGGTTCCTGGCTGTTGACGATCCCCATCCGCCGTTTGGCCCTTCGGCAATCGGTACAGAATTTGACCTGGTTTTACATCAAGTCAGACATCCCTTGAAAGTTATTCCCAGCATGGCGCAATTTATTCTTCGAAAGGGCATTTACAGTCCACAATATATCGAAAAACATGCTCCTCAAACCCAACTTGCACCAGATGAACGCTTATTAGATCGCCGCGAACAACTTATTTTGCAAGCAGCCCGCTATTGGTACCACTGGAACTTATTGGCAGAAGAAAAAGCTACTGAAACTATCCCAATTGAAAAATTAAGAGAACATTTACCCAGATTATGTAATGATTTAGGAATTGAATTTGACCCGAACGCATTAGAAGAAGTTTCAAGAGAAACAAATGCCCGATATTATTATGTAAAAGAAGAACCCTGGAAGGTAAGTTGGCGGGACATCGAAAAATTGGATCCAGAATTGTGTGAAAAGATTCAAGAATTAGCAGACCGCTACGGCTACAGATATTAACTCAAAATACTTTAAACATTACCACACACCCAATTTTTTACAGAGGCCGAGATGAAACGATCTTATTTTCTTGTTTCTCTATTCGCTTTTTTAACAATGGTTTCAGCCATACATTCCCAGGAGACCCGCTGTCGTGTGCGAGACATTGGTTTAAAAATTGGAGTTCTGGAACCCGGAAAGTTAAACGCCATTACCGATGTTCCTGGTGTTCGAGTGGGACATGTTACATTGATTTCCGGGGATAATATCCGAACTGGCGTCACCGCCATTCTTCCGCACACTGGGAATATTTTTCAAGAAAAAGTTCCGGCGGCCATCTACATTGGAAACGGATTTGGCAAACTTACAGGCTTTTCTCAAGTTGAAGAACTGGGAAATATCGAAACACCCATCATTTTAACCAATACCCTCAGTGTTTGGACAGCGGCAGATGCACTTATCGATTATACGCTTTCGCAAAATGGAAATAAAAATGTAAGATCAATAAATCCTGTGGTGGGGGAAACCAATGATGGTTGGCTGAACGACATCAGAGGCAGGCATGTTAAAAAGGAGCATATTCTTAAAGCCATTCAGTCGGCTTCTTCAGGGCCGGTGGAAGAAGGTGCCGTAGGGGCTGGTGTCGGAACCATCTGTTTTGGTTTCAAAGGCGGCATTGGCACGTCTTCGAGGGTTTTACCGCAAAATTTGGGCGGTTACACTGTGGGGGTATTGGTGCAAACCAATTTCGGTGGTGTTCTAGAAATAGGTGGTGTACCAGTAGGAAAAGAACTGGGCCAGTATTATTTAAAAAACAAGCTACCCTCCTCCAAAGCTGATGGATCTTGCATGATTGTTGTGGCAACTGATGCCCCGCTGACATCTCGAAATCTGAAACGCCTGGCGAAAAGGGCCATGCTGGGTCTGGCCAAAACCGGTGGCATCTCTTCTAATGGCAGTGGAGATTATGTCATTGCGTTCTCAACTGCAAAGAATATCCGAATTGCCTATCAATCAAAGAATTCTGTGAGAAAGATAGAAGTTTTACGAAACGAGCAGATGTCGCCACTTTTTATGGCTGTTATCGAGGCTACTGAAGAAGCTATTTTAAACTCTCTTTTCATGGCACAAACCATGACGGGTCAAAATGGAAGAAAAGTTCCGGCTCTTCCGGTGGAAAAGGTGAAAAATATTCTTCGAAAATACAATCGTATTCCATAGTCTATCTTAACTAACCTCAATCATTGGAGTAGTAATTATGTCTAAAGACAAAAGTTTCCATATGTCCATTGAAGATTTCAAACGCTTTGGCCACGAAGTTGTAGATTGGATTGCAGATTATTATCAGAGAGTGGAGTCTTTCCCGGTACTTTCCAGGGTAGAACCTGGAGAAATTCGGGCTGCCTTGCCGGAAAAACCACCTGCAAAGGGCGAAAACTTCACTGAAATTCTCCAGGACATCGAGAAAATTATTCTGCCGGGATTGACGCACTGGCAATCGCCCAACTTTTTTGCCTTTTTCCCTGCTAATACCTCCGGCCCTGCCATTCTGGGCGAATTCCTTTCCGCGGGGTTGGGTGTTCAGGGAATGATTTGGGCAACCAGTCCCGCCTGCACGGAATTAGAAACGCACGTATTAGATTGGTTGGTGGATATGCTGGACCTGCCACAAAAGTTTAAATCAACAGAAACGGGTGGCGGCGTTATTCAGGATTCCGCTTCCAGTGCTGTCCTTTGCGCCATTATTGCCGCTAGGGAAAAAGTCACCCAATTTTCCAGCAATAAATATGGCTGTAATGGGAAATTAGTTGCTTATGCCTCCACACAAGGGCATTCTTCCATCGAAAAAGCAGTGCGAATCGCCGGAATCGGTTCCGAAAATTTGCGATATATCTCTGTCGATCATGGCTTTGCCATGATTCCTGCCGCTCTGGAAGAACAGATCGAAAAAGATCGCCAGGAAGGACTCATTCCTTTTTTCGTCTGTGCAACGGTTGGGACAACCTCCTCCAATGCTCTGGATCCAATAGATGAAATCGGGCGAATTTGTAAGGAAAACAATCTGTGGCTGCATGTAGATGCTGCCATGGCCGGTACTGCTGCTCTGTGTCCAGAATTCCGTTTCATTCATAAGGGATTGGAACTGGCTAATAGCTACTGTTTCAATCCCCATAAATGGATGTTCACTAATTTCGATTGCGATTGTTTCTTTGTGGCAGACCGAAAAGACCTCATTCAGGCATTAAGCATATTGCCAGAATATTTGAAGAACAAAGCCACTGAGTCTGGCGCAGTAATCGATTATCGCGACTGGCAAATCCCACTGGGACGGCGGTTCCGCGCCTTGAAACTGTGGTTTGTTATTCGCCACTATGGCATCGAAGGACTACAATACCATATCCGACGACATGTGGAACTTGCGCAAAATTTTGCGAAATGGGTTGAAAACGATCCACACTTTGAACTGGTGGTACCTCCACCATTGAATCTGGTGTGTTTCCGTCATAAAGCCGGAGATGAATTCAACCAGAAGCTTCTGGAAAAACTAAACCATAGCGGGAAAATTTATCTAACTCATACTCGCCTGAATGAAAAATTTACTTTACGTTTTTGTGTCGGGCAAACTCACACAGAAGCATGCCACGTGGAAAATGCCTGGAAGTTAATTCAAGCATATTCAAATCAATTGGAAAAGGAGTTGAATTAGATTTTCGTCTCATGAGTTTACTCTAAAAAGAATTTTTTTGTCATCTTGATCGGAGTCGAAGGATCTCTAATTTATTAAAAATTAATAGATCCTTCACTTCGTTCAAATTGACATTTATAAGCAAACTATCTATTAAAGTGGACTCTTTCAATATAATGCAAATCCGGGATGCTATCAGGTTCACGAATCGATGAGCTGGCTGAGAATTGCCTGGAACATACTCAAAAGACCAGGTTAAGTTTTAACAGATCCGAAAAATTACATTCTAATCAGAACGGTATCTCGAGGCTCTTACCTCTCTAAGCCAAAGCCTTTTTTGATTTTATTATCAGGGAAATGTTATTCAAAAATGAAAAATGAAATTTACTTCTGAATCACGGAGGTGGATACGGATTCTCCTTCTACCGGGAGGGTGGAATCCAGCACCACTTCCTCCACAATTTCTATAGCCTCTTTTCGTTTTCTGCGGGAGATGCGCCGCAATACTTCTGCGCTGACCAACGAGAGAAAGAATATTGCAATAAACCAATTGGGAATATTAAAAAACACACCAGATAAGGCCAGAAAATAGTAACGTGGAATTCTTCCCGAGGCAACAGCCAGAGTGTATTTCCAGAGGGGATATTCACTGGCAATCGATAAAATTCGAACCGGATAAAAGGGAACTGGTGAGAGAGCAGCAACCATATTTGTCACGAATGGTGCCTTGGAGAAATAGTAAGCTGTTTTGCGATAAATCCTGGTCTCTTTTATTTTTCTCAATCGGGTTCGTGAAAATACCGGCGACAACACCGCATAATCCAGAATACAGGCAATAACGGTAGGTAATGTGGCAACCAGAGTAGTTAAGAAAGGACCGTAGATCTTACCGTAGTAAATGATCGCTGGCTCATGCGGGAAGGGAATAAAAGAATTGGAAGGAATGATATAAAAAAACAGGAAAATCAATCCTAAAAATGGAGGAAAATAAATGTAAGTAATAATTCCTGTAAGCGTCGCCACAGCCAGAATTATCAAAATAAATTTCCATTTTAAGGGTAACCTTTGCCACATGATATTCAAATTATGAATTTTATGTGAATTTGTCAACAGCGATAAGAGAAAATTTAAAAAAAAAAGATTGTTTAGACTCTGATAAACATTTTACCGACCAATTGTTGAACAAGGCCCATGAGCTCCAGGGTAAGTAAGCTGGAGAGAATCGTACCTGGCGGTTCCTTCAACTCCTTCACTAATTGGTCGATGTGTTTAGGTTCATGAGAAAGGCAGGAAAGAAGTTTTCTCTCCCATTCACTTAAGTTTTTTGGGATGGGTTTTTCTTGCGGGATTTGTTCAGCCGAAAATCCACCCAATTCTTCCAGAATGTCATCCACATTTTGTACGAGTTTAGCGCCTTGTTTTATCAATCGGTTTGTACCGGTGCTTTTAGGATTGGTGATATTGCCCGGGATAGCAAAAACCTCCCGATTATGATTCAGGGCATAAAAGGCTGTAATCAAGGCGCCACTGCGGCCGCCTGCTTCGATCACCAGCGTTCCCTTACTCAGTCCACTAATGATGCGGTTTCTTCTGGGAAAATTGACCGCATCGGGCTTAATCCCGCAAAAGTATTCAGAAACCAATGCGCCCTGTTGCGGAATGGAATCATACAGCCGGCGGTTCTCCGGGGGATAACAGTAATCCAATCCACAGCCCAGCACCGCTACAGTTTCTCCGCCACTCTGGAGTGCAGATTGATGGGCAATAGTATCTATTCCGCGAGCCATCCCGCTGACGATAACGATGCCTTTCTTTACCAGGTGATTGACAATTTCTCTTGTGACAATTTTGCCGTAATTAGACGGCGTGCGAGTACCCACGATGGCCAGTGCTATTTTGGATGAGAAATCTAACTTTCCTTTATAAAAAAGCACTATCGGGGGATCCGGAATTCGCTTCAAAAGCTGTGGATACTCCTCATCCCAAACAGTAACGTAGCGATATCCATATTTCTGAATCAATTTTATCTGTCGTTCAGCTTCTATTTCATCGCCACCTGATTTAATTTGCGCTGCCAGCTTGAGATCGATACCTTCTACTTGAACCAGTTTTTGTACCGGTGCTCTACAAATTTCTTCTTTATTTTCAAAAACCTGAAAAAGCCGGCGAATACGTCCAGGACCAATTTGCGGGATGGTAAGCAAATACAACAGGTCGCTGATCTTAGGTTTATTATCCTTATTATTGGAGGTCATTCTTGTATTTTTCTTCCTACTCTTATTTTTTAAGTTTTTCTAATTCGTTCCATAGTCCCCACTTTAACTCATTAATCCCACTTCCAGTTACTGCGGATATGGTAAAAAGTGGGAAATTAAAATATTTTTCTGCGGTGCTTTGATAGTCCTGATCCCAAATATCTTGTTTCGTCAATACCACCACAATGGGTTTATGAATCAATTTGGGACTATATTCTTCTAATTCTTTGGAAAGTATTGCGAAAGTTTTTTGCGGCTCTCCTTCAGTCGGGTCGATCAAGAAAACCAGTATGCGAGTTCGCTCGATATGCCGCAAAAATTGCAGGCCCAGACCTTTGCCCAGATGCGCCCCTTCAATCAATCCAGGAATATCGGCCATGACAAAATTTTTATAATCATCCACCTTTACAATACCCAGATTTGGTTGAAGAGTGGTGAAAGGATAATCAGCAATTTTGGGGTGGGCAGCACTTACTCTGGAGAGCAGGGTAGATTTACCGGCATTGGGTCTGCCAACCAGTCCCACATCCGCCAGAACTTTCAGCTCCAGGATTAACCATCTTTCTTCACCCGGCTCGCCCACTTCCCATTCCCGCGGTGCCTGATGGGTAGGGGTAGCAAAACGGGCATTTCCCCGCCCACCTCGACCTCCACGAGCCGCCACAAATTCCTCTCCGGGATGCACCAGGTCCGCTAATACCTCGCCAGTCTCTGCATCCTTTACAACCGTCCCCGGAGGAACCCGAAGCCGTAGATCTTTAGCGTCCCGACCGTGACGATTCTTCCCCATACCATGCTGGCCATGACGAACCGAATAATGGCTTTTATACTTGAAATCAATTAAGGTATTCAGATGCGGGTCTACCACAAGAATAATACTTCCTCCTCTGCCGCCGTCACCCCCGTCCGGTCCGCCTTTAGGTACATGTTTCTCCCGGCGGAAACTACAGGCACCACTGCCACCCTGACCCGCTTTCACTTTTATTTTAACATAATCAATAAACATCATTCAATATCACTATTTTTAGCTATGAAATTTACTTTATTTTTTAATCCGATCGCAACTGCACCTGAAATCTTTTTATACAAGAACAATCCACTCCTCCTTTTCGACCAGAATGTGTTCTTCCGAGGTGGAACGAATGGAGTGGAAAAATCTGTTTTACCTCCACGATTAAAATGTTTATAGTGGAAAACCAACGAGTTTAAATCCACATCATTATGATTAACCTTATTTCCATACTTAAAACAATAACATTCAAACAAACGCAACGTTAATTACTTCGCCCCTGATTTAAGCCCCTCGAGTAATTTAGCTACCTGGAAATCAGATTTGCGGCTTTGTTCCTGAATTTTCTGAACAATGCGGTAGCGATTCCAGATTTGAGAACAGGCTTCCTGATCTGAAGCCGAGGTTACTACAGCATCCAAAACAGCCAAGATCAACAAGCATTCCAGCAGTTTTTGAAGGGCTCCATGATTATACCACAGTATATCTTGAAAGCGGTTCACCTGTAACCATCCCTGCCCGTTAGAATCTTCTAATATCTTATAAATCAGATGATAAGCCACATCTTTCTGTTCATCTTCAGTCTGCCACCACAATTGATTTTTCACTAAAATTTTAAGGAGTAACAGATTTTGATAAGCCTGATCCTCATCCATACCCAGGTCCTGAAAGGTGAGCTGGAATATCTTCCCCAACATCCACTCATCCATCCCATTATCCGAGTATTCAATAAAATTTTCCAGATCGACTATCGCACCCAATCGATGTACAACTAACCAGCCAAGGAAGAGGTACGAGTTGGATTCTGCATCGGAAAAATAACTATTGATGGTATTCCAAACTTCCTTTAAATCTGGCACTTTCTGGCATTTTAACTTTTCTTCCAGAACGGTCAGTTGAAGGGTTGTGGTAAGTTCCTTGTTAAACCTGTTGGCAAGATCATCAATGTGTGTGCTACTCCGGGTAAATTTTTTTAACTCAATCAATAAAGCACGATATGCCTTGTGGCAATGATTGATGAGGTCCTGATTTATGACTTGATCTGCCGTTTCAATTCTGGCAGCTTTTAATTCCTGGAAAATGTGTGCATTCACCAATTCCTCAAAAGGTTGATGGACAGGTTGAAGAAAAGTTTCGCGAAGGGCCTGATCTATATCGGGAACACCACGCCCTTCTAAAAATTCGGCAAGGTGAGCATAATGATGCCATTCGTTATCGATTACTTCTCTAAAATCAAGGAAGACCTGGTATTTAAATGCTTGTAATTCAATATATAATCCTTTTTCGTAAATCTCCTTGCAATTGCGAATGAATTGCAATCCCGTAAGATGGTCGCGAAAAATCACCCAATGGTTTTCATCATTGATCAGGCCAAATCCTTCTCCCAGGGTTTTCTGTTTCACAACGCGCTCATTTCCAATAGTTGAGGGCGCCGAATAGGGCACGGACATCTTTATCCAGCCGCGAGCCTCTGCAAACTTATTGTTGTAAACTACCAGGGCACATTCATCTCCAAACCGATTGGAATAGGCAAATACATTTTCGTTTACACTACCATCGTCCTGGTAAAAATCAAAAAATAAAAAGTTCTCTACTTCGGCAAAGAGGTAACGTCTATGCATCAGCGGGAAAATTTCACGCTCATGTCTGCGGATCAAATGTTCATCGGGCACTTCCTCCCAATAGGCTTTCTTGTATTCCATTCCATACTTTTCAGTAAATCCCTCAATCTGTCCATGACCAAACATGGGGAGCCCCGGCAGGGTTACCATCATGGTACAAACGCCAAAATATTTGTCATCCTTACCAAACTGGGCTACGGCGGTCTCTTCATCCGGATTGTTCATGAAGTTGACAAAACGCTTTAGAATTTGGGGATTGAATTCCAAGACATTCTTGATGGACTCGCGGAATTTGGCATTTTCCTCATTTTTAAGCATGTTCATAAAAGCGCTGTTGTAAACCCGGTGCATGCCCAGCGTGCGGACAAAGTAACCTTCCATCAGCCAAAAAGCTTCTGCCAACAGGAGGGTGTCCGGTGCTTCCTGGGCAACACGATCAACCACTTCCCTCCAGAATTCTTTCGGCATATGGGCGTTAAACTCTTCCCTGGTCATCCCATGTTCTGCTCGGGAAGGGATATCTCCACCGGTTCCGGGTTCAGGAAACCATAATCGTTGGTAATGTTTTTTGGTTAGTGTCATGGCCGCATCGAAACGTATGACAGAAAATTTCCTGGCAACCTTCAAAATGGTCTGAATCACTGCCTCGCGGACTTCAGGTTTGAGATAGTTCAACTGTGCCGTGTCATTCCAGGGCATGCTGGTACCATCATTTCCGTGGTAAATATATTTCGTCTCACCCGTCTGGAAATCCACTCTTTTAAAAACCACCGCCGCATCGGTTCGATCGTAGTAATGATCTTCTATATAAATGCCAACCCGATCATCCCAGGAAAGATTGGGTCCGTTGAACGTGTAGGAGGGAAAAGGACTGTAATCCAGACTGATGAACCACTCGGGATGTTCAATGACCCATCGAGAGTCTATTCCCATGTGATTGGGTACCATGTCTCCGCACAGACGGATACCTCGTTGCCATGCCCTGTGCTTCAGATTCTGAAAAGCCTCTTCTCCCCCTAACTCCTGAGCAACCTCGTAATCTAATAAAGAATAGGCCGAAGCCACCGCCTCGGGATTACCACATAATTGCTTGATCTTTTGCGAGGCCCGGCTTCTTTCCCATAATCCGATAAGCCACAAACCGGTAAATCCGCGCTTTGCCAGGGTATCTAATTCTTCGTCGGGTATCTGGTCGAGGCGGGTGATGCTGCGTTTATACTTTTTTGATAATTGATCCAACCAAACATAAGTGCTTTTCGCGATCAAAATCAATCGCGGCATCCAATCTTTGTCTGGACTAAACTTTTCGAAATCGGGTTCCCATTCACCAAATTGATGAACTTGTGTGGGTCCCGGCCCAATAAATCGGGCTTTTTCTTCCTCTTTAAGAAAATCCAGACTGCTTAATAAACGGTAATAATATTTGCCAAGTAACAACCCCCATTTTTGACGGATATAATCCAGTTGTCCGGACAGTGAATGAGGCACCGCGGTTGCCGGACTACTTAACATGTTCAGAATATTCTCATCATCCGGACCAAATACCGGTTGCTTGTCAAAAAATTCAGGGAGACTCTGCATGATCTTATGATAAACCGATTGTCTCTCCAACTGCGAGTGATCAAATAGCTCCTGGAATGGAGAAAAAGCCGGATTCAAATTAGCCAGCCACAACAGGATCATCTCTTCCAGGGCAATTTCACGATTGGAAATGCCCGCACTCTTATTTCTAAGATATTCTTGTACTGTTTGCTTTCCCTGGTAAACCGGAAACGGAGGAAATAAATCTATGAACATATAGAGGGTTTCATCCACCCGGTCCTTTCCAAATTTCTTCTCCAGCCAATCCAGGGCTTCGGTCAGTACCTCGCTTTTCTTTTCTTCTCGATAAAGTTGAAAAACATAATGCAAAATCTCATCGATCAACCCCATGGCGTTGATTTCTCCAGCCCGGACAGTTCTTTCCGGGAATTCCACCACGTTTCGCTTCTGGTTCATTTTTTGAGCCAAATGCCGAACAGCCCGGAAATTGGGAAATACCACATTCCCGCTTAAACTAAACAGAGACTCTTCTAATTGATACTTCATCCGGGCATCTCTGGAAACATGAAATTCCATAACTCGGCCAGAAAGCCGGATAATCTGGTTCGAACTTATCTTCAATTTTATCAAACATATAGTCAAACATCTGGACTGATGAAGATTCAATATGTCTTTCCCTTTTTATTAAAAAATCTTTTCTTATCTTTATTTCTGATCCTTGCTAATAAATCAATATATTTTTGGAATTTAAAAGACATTTCTAATTCATGAGATTGAATTTAAGTAACACCTGATGAATAAGATCCCATTGGAAACCTTTGTTTCTCAAGAAATTCACCAGACGTTTTTTTAATTCTTTTCCCTGATAATGACTATGGAGCTTAATAAATTTTTCAGTTAGTGTTCGGATAATTTCGTTTTCCAATTCGGCTGGATACATTTCTTCCAGTAAAGAGTCGCAGAAATCCCGCGAAATCCCCTTCGATAAAAGTTTATGTCTCAAGAGCTCACGACTAATTAGCCGCAGACGTATTTCATTCTGGATAAATAACCTGGCAAATTGTTCATCATTTAAAAGATCGATTTTTTCCAGATCGTTTAATGCACAATGAATCACATCCAGTTGATATCCTTTTCGTCGTAATTTTTGAATCAATTCCTGCCGGCTATGAGAACGAGCTGAGAGATAGCGCATGGCCTGATCTTTTGCTTGTTGCAAATGGTCTTCTTTAATGATTTCCAGGAATTCCTCATCGGAAAACTGTTTATTCAGAGAAATACCATATTTGAGGACTGTATCAGGCATAAATATAAATTCTTGATCGTCATCGATGGTGACGATAAACCGTTCCGGCCTTCCACGTCGCATACGCATGTTAGTAATCTTCGGCATGGTAATCAAAAGAAGAGATGTAATTCATCTTCTTTATCCCGCTGGAGAAATGCGGAATAAACTTTAAAAATTAGATAAAACTATGCCGCAATTAAAGTTGTTCAGATTTTCTTTCCGACCGTTTTTTTCTGGGGGTCTTGTTCAGTTTCTTCCGACGGCAACATACCCAGCTTCTGCCGCACTAATTTTTCAATTTTTTCAGTATATTCAGGATTCTCTCTCAGAAATTTTTTCACATTTTCTCTTCCCTGTCCCATTCTTTCTTCCCCAAAAGAATACCAAGTACCACTTTTTTGCACAACATTCAACTTAGTAGCCAAATCCAGTAAATCGCCTTCTTTTGAAATACCTTCATTGTACATGATATCGAACTCACACTCCCGGAAAGGTGGAGCTAATTTATTCTTAACTACCTTTACTCGAGTCCGGTTACCTGTAGTATATTCGCCGTCTTTAATAGAAGCTATCCGTCTAATATCTAGCCGTACAGATGTATAAAATTTTAGTGCTCTACCACCCGTGGTAGTTTCAGGATTACCAAACATTACACCGATCTTTTCGCGAAGCTGATTAATAAAGATCACCGATGTATTGGATTTGCTTACTGTGGCTGTCAATTTGCGCAGCGCCTGAGACATCAATCGTGCCTGAAGTCCGACATGTGAATCACCCATTTCGCCTTCCAGTTCAGCGCGCGGTACCAGTGCAGCAACTGAATCAATAACTACAACATCAATAGCTCCACTTCGTACAAGAGTTTCCACAATTTCCAGTGCCTGTTCACCTGTATCTGGTTGTGATACCAGTAGGTTGACCGTGTCCACACCGAGCTTTTTGGCATAGGTAGGATCCATTGCATGTTCAGCATCAACAAAGGCTGCCAAACCACCCCGTTTTTGTGCCTCGGCAATAATGTGCAGGGCAAGAGTAGTTTTTCCAGAAGATTCTGGTCCGAAAATTTCTATAATACGTCCGCGCGGCACACCACCAACACCTAGAGCGTAATCGAGTGAAATAGAACCAGTGGGAATCACATCAACTTTTATCTTGCTGCGATCCCCTAATTTCATAATCGAACCTTTACCAAACTGCCGTTCTATCTGGGTCATTGCCAGATTTAATGCTTTTAATTTTTCGTCATTAGGATTCACCATAAATTCCTCTCAGCTTGATACTTATTTAAAATACTTAAATTTATAAATTTAAGAAAATTGATTAGCAAGGGAATATAACCTCAGTATTTTAAAAGAAAAATTTCTATTTCAAAAAATAAGTTTTTTGAACACTATAAACAGCACCTTCTGGTTTTAATTCGCTCCGCATGACATGTATTTTTTCAACGATAAATTTCATTTCAGGGAAAGCATAAGATTGAAATGATTCAACAATTTTTTCTAAATTTTTATAGTATTTTACCCGTCCAACAGTAAGATGAGGAGAAAATTTACGGTTCTCTTTAGGAAAATTTCTGGCAGTCATTGCCTCTTCAATTCTCATTTGAATATCTTTAAGTTGGTTTAAACCTTTCCCATGAACTCCCACCCATAGGACCCTCGGTCGGCGCAAGTTGGGGAAACCACCCAAACCACCTATTTCTAAAAGAAAATGATCAGGTGGATCGCTAAAAACCTCTGCCATGCCATCAAAAACCTTTTTCACATCAGCCGGAATTAAATTTCCCAGGAATTTCAAGGTCAAGTGAACGGATTCAGGCTTAATCCATTTGACTTCCCGTGAAAAAGGACTCATAGCCTGATATAATTTTCCAAACTCTGCCAGAATATTTTGCGGTAAAGGAATAGCGATGAATGTACGAATTTTTTCCATGATAAATTCTCATCTATTCTAATGGAAGCCCTAAAATGCAACGTCGCACCATTTCTAAAGCAGCCTGGGCAGCTCTTTGTTTGTTTATCAAGCGATCGGTGCCAAACTGGAATTTTCTGGCGAAAATACTTTTCGATGTAGCCAATCCAATATAAACCAGGCCAATCGGTTTGGTAGGTGTGGCCCCGGTTGGTCCAGCAATCCCAGTAGTTGAAACACCAATATCGGTATTAAAGCACTCTCTCACACCCTGGGCCATCTCACGGGCCACTTCAGCACTAACTGCCCCATATTCTCTAAGCGAATTTTCTTTGACACCTAAAAATTTCATTTTTGATTCGTTACTGTAAGCAACCGCTCCACCCATGAAATAGGTAGAACTTCCTGAAACATTTGTAATTTTGTCTTGCACCAGCCCCCCCGTCAAACTCTCTGCTACTGCAATTGTTAATCCTTTATCGCACAACAACTTACCAACTACTTCTTCTAATTCCCTGTTTTCTCTGGCGTATATGTATTCACCGATTTTTTCTTGCAATAATCTTTGGAAATTTTGAAACTTTTCTTCATCCGAGATATCTTCCCCTTTTCGTATCACGCGAATATCTACTCCAGTAAATTTGGGCAAAAAGGCGATTTCATAAGACTTGTATTTGTCTAATTTGCCTGAAATTCTTTCAAAAATGGCTGATTCGGGGATTCCAGTTGTTCGAAAAAGGTCGACTTGAATGTGACACTGCGGACATTTTTCTTTTAGAATGGGAAGCACAGAATTTTCCATCATGACTGCCATTTCTTTGGGGACACCAGGCATCACAAAGACCAACTTTTCGCCGCGGCTGAAAATCATCCCTCTGGCGGTTCCAATAGGATTGTCCATTAGTGGTACCCCTTCAGGAATCATAGCTTGAGTTCGGTTAATCTCGGGCATGGGAATCCCACGGCATTCGAATCGCTTACGGACATCTGCCAGAATGCTCTCGTCCAAAACAAGTTGTGATCCAAAATAATGTGAAATCACTTTTTTGGTAATGTCGTCATGAGTGGGACCGAGTCCACCGGTAACCAACACCACATCGGACCGCTGCAAAGCCTGATCAAGACTCTCTCTGATGGCCCCAGCATCGTCCCCAACTGTCACAACCCGGTGAGTCAAAATGCCAATCTCGTATAATCTCTCAGCAATGTAACTGGCATTCGTATTGACAGTTTTACCGCTTAATAATTCATTTCCTATTGAAATGATTTCCGCTCTCATTTTTATTATCCATTAATCCATTTCTTAATCTTATAATATAGAAATATTTATATGTAAATGAAAGCAAAGGTTGTTCCCTTAGCATGGTGACCTGAGAAATAAATGAATATTTTTTGACCTCGATTTTAAAAATTTCTTTTGTTAACATTTATTTAAAAAAATTTTTATGAGATTAAAACTAATTATTTATTAAAACTAATTATTTTTTGTTCAATTCCGATAATTGAAATTTGACTTTAATTTTATTTTAAGAAATAGGAATTTTGTTGTCTGTGAATACCTTTTAAATTAATTTTATTCCGAATTTAAATGAATATTCCATTAGAATTATAATTTGCACTGTTCTATAAATCAAGGTCTAATATCTTGATTATTATGGAATACTTTTCTATATTCAGTGCAAATAAGTACCCATGAAAGTTGAAAATAATTTAAAAATAGAGGTCCCGATGAAACTTTCTTTAATGTTAAGATTTGTTGTAGGGATTATGTTTTTGTTTTCTCAGTCTCTCTATGCTCAAAAATCTGTTGCAGAATTTATCACCAGTATATCTCCTCCTGTTATTTCTGACACTATTCCAATTCAGGATGGTGAAAGATATATAACCTACAACGAGGGAAATCTCTTTGTGGTTAATTTGTGGTCAGGAGTACAAATATTCGATATTAGTCATATTGAGTCACCCCAACCTATCAAATTTATTCAAACAAAAGATATGGTTCACCACATTGATATTAATAATAATCGATTATTTATAGCTAACGAGGCAGATGGAATTTTAGTTTTTGATATTTCCAATCGAAAGATACCTGTATTTTTAGGAAAAATTGAGACGCCGGGGTCTGCTTTTTGGGTCCGTGTTCAAGACCCGTATTTATTTGTAGCTCTGGGTAATGATGGATTTTGCATAATGGATATTTCTGATTTGAATAATGTTAGAACTTTGACTCTGGAGATTCCTGGTTATTGGGTATGGAGTTTAGCTCCCAAGCAAGACCGACTTTATGTTGCTGGAAAACAAGGTGGTTTATTAATTTATGATATTTCAAATCCGGCCAGTCCAAAGCGTTTAACCCAGTATAAAACAGGTTACCAAACCATCCACTTGCAGGTCGAAAATAATCTGGCTTACATAGCAGATGGACCAGGTGGATTGCTGATTCTTGATGTTTCAGTCCCATCTTTACCTAAGGAAGTTGCTCGTTTTAAAACAACCGGATTTTCTAACCATGTTTTTAAGAGTGGAAATTATGTATACCTATCCAATCGTGAACTTGGTTTATTAATAATTAATGTTTCCGATCCTAAACATCCTTATCTCGATGCCCATTATATCCCCGAAAGTGAGACGTATTGTTCATTCAAGCAGGATATTTATGTCTTCTTAACTACAGATACTCGTGTAGAAATTTTGAGACATAACAACCGTCCGATCTTAGAATCTGTACCAGATGTTACCATTGATGAAAACAGCAGTTTTGTTTTAAAGTTAAAAGCTAACGATCCTGACGGTGATCCAATCACATTTAAAGCCGAGAATCTACCAGAAGGTGCAGAATTTAACAATAAAACCGGTCTTTTTACCTGGACACCCACTTTTGAGCAATCTGGTGTTTATCCAGGAATAGTTTTTAGGGTTATTGAAAATACAGCGAGTCAACTTTCTGCCTCAGATACAATCAATATTACAGTCAATCATGTTAACCGCTTGCCTAATTTACCTGAAGTAGAGAATAAAACCATCCCAGAAGATTCTTTATTGGTGATTCAGATTAAAGAAGCCACTGATCCAGACAGTGAAGATATTGGAAAATTGAAATATAGAGCTGAAAATTTACCGGAAGGAGCCGAATTTGATCCTGAAATGCGTCAATTCCGCTGGAAACCTACTTTCGATCAGTCGGGTGTTTACGTTGTCGATTTTGTGGTGGAAGATGGAATGGGTGGTGTCGATCGCAATGCTGTAACCATAACAGTAGAACATGTCGACCGACCGCCGGTTTTACAACCAATTGCCGATCGAATCGTAGATGAAGGTCAAACGCTGACCATTCGACTGGTAGGAGAAGAATTGGATAAAGAAGATCAGTCCAGAATTGAATATACCTTGCTTAATATGCCGGAGGGAGCTTCTTTTAACACAAGAACAGGTGAATTTGTATGGACACCCACTTATGACCAG